>VFKJ01001142.1 GCA_009885595.1 Myxococcales bacterium
CCACCGGTGACCCAGGACGCCGCGGGGTAGCCGCCCGCCGTCGCCGCCGCCGCCGCCACGCTCTTGATCCACGCGCCCTGCCCGAAGACCGACTCATAGAGCGCGTCGCCGCACACGCCGCTGCCGCGCGAGACCGTGCCGATCACCCGCCGCTGCGAGTCGAGCGCCGGGCCGCCGGAGTCGCCCTCGCACACGGCGCCGATGGTGTTGAGGCCGTTCCACTCCAGGGTGGCGTTGGTGCCCGGGCCGCAGTTCGACGCGCAGTCCACCGAACCCGCCAGGCTGTAGCGCGTGCCCGCGGACTGGGTGGTGGGCGAAGTCACTCCGAAGCCCACCGCCGTGTACGCCTCGTTGAGCACCACGGCCGAGTCGACGCGCGGAATGAGCGGGCAGATGGTGTTGATGTTCGTCGAGAGGCGAATGAGCGCCATGTCACCGCCGCAGATGTTGTTGCTGGGCGTAGTGGGCAGCGACACCAGGCTGCCGGTGAACCAGGTGCTGTTGTCCACCGCCGGCAGCTGCCCCGTGCCGAACACGCCGGCCGCCGCGGTGGCGCTGGGGGTGATGCGGAAGCTGTTGGCCGCGAAGGGGGTGCCGAAGCCGGTGCTGGTGCACGCGGTGGTGTTGCTCTCGGCCACGCAGTGGTGCGCGGTGAGCAGGAGGTTGGGCGCGATGAGCGAGCCGGTGCAGATGCCGAGGCCGCCGGGGCTGTCGATGATGATGGCCATCACGTTGCTCGAGCTGTTGTCGCGGGCGCCGCCCTGGATCTCCTGGGTGGTGCTGCCGCCCACGGGGCGCTTCGTCAACCCGGGCTTCAGCTCGCACGCCGAAAACACCACGACCCCCACCAGTGCCAGCTGACGAACCAGGCTCATTTCAGGACTCCCATCGAGAAGAGGCGCTACTCGCCCCGTCCGGCCGAAGTGCTCCGTAGCCGCAGCATCATTCAAAGAAAAGACGCAGGGCGTCCTTCCCCGGACTCTGACTTCTCGAACGGCGAGAAGGGGCCCCCCGCATCGCTGGCAAGCCCGCAGGACTTGGGGCAAGGAGCGATCACGATGCTCCACCTCATCCCCGCCCGGCAGCAGCGTCCCGACAAAGACGTCATCTTCGCGCTCAACGCCGAGGCGACGAAGCGGAAGCAGGCCGGCGAGTCGATCGTCAACGCCACCATCGGCTCGTTGATGAACGACGACGGCAGCCTCGCGGTGCTGAGCACGGTGTCCAGGGTGCTCAAGGAGGTGCCCGCCAGCGAGTGGGCCGCCTACGCCCCGATTCCCGGCACGCCGGGGTTCGTCGCCGCGGTGATCGACGACACCCTCGCAAGCCAGCCGTCGCTCAAGAGCAGCGCCACCGCGGTGGCGACTCCGGGCGGCACGGGCGCGCTGCGGCACGCGCTGATGAATTACCTGCAGTCGGGGCAGGCGGTGCTCACGCCGAACTTCTATTGGGGCCCCTACCAGACGCTCGCCGAGGAGCATGAGCGCAAGGTCGACACCTTCCGCATGTTCACCGAGGCCGGCGCGCTCGACGTGGCCGCGCTCGACGCGAAGCTCAGCGAGCACCTGAAGACGCAGGGCCGCGCGCTCATCTTCCTGAACGATCCCTGCAACAACCCCACGGGCTACTCGATGACGCGCGCGGAGTGGAAGAGCGTGGTCGAGGTGCTGCTCAAGCACGCCGATCAGCCCGTCACCCTGCTCGTCGACATGGCGTACTGGCTCTACGCGGGCGAGGGCGATCACCGCGCGTTCCTCTCCGAGCTGGTGCCGCTGCTGGGCAAGACCGGGCTGTTGTTCGCGTGGAGCGGCAGCAAGACCTTCACGCACTACGGGCTGCGCGTCGGGGCGCTCGTCGCCTGCGAGCCCGACGAGAAGGACCGCAGCGCCACCCAGGCCGCGCTCGCGTACGCCTGCCGGGGAACCTGGAGCAACTGCGTGCGCGGGGGGATGGTGGGGGTGACGAAGCTGCTGACGGATCCGACGCTCAAGGCGGCGTGCGATGCCGAGCGCGAGGCGCTCAAGCGGTTGTTGTCCAACCGGGTGAAGGCGTTCAACGCGGCCGCGCTGCCCAAGGGCCTCGTGTACCCGCGCTACGAAGGCGGGTTCTTCGTGACGGTGTTCCATCCCGAGGCAGAGGCGCAGGCCAAGCGGATGCAGGAAATGGGCGTGTACGTGGTGCCCCAGAAGGGCGCGCTGCGAGTCGCGCTGTGCAGCGCGGCGGAGAGCGATGTGCCGCGGCTGGTCGAGGCCCTCGCCGCCAAATGACTCGAGGCTCCCTCTCCCCCGCGGGGGAGAGGGTCGGGGAGAGGGCTGACCGTTTCTCTTCCGGGCTCACCTACAAGTCCGAGCAGGCTCCCGCCCTCTCATCCCGCCTCGCGAAGCGCTACGACACGAACTGCTCAATGTCTCCCCACGCCCCCAAGCCAGGTCACGCTTCGCCGCCGCCGCGCCTAGAAGGCGAGTGGAATGGCTGACCCTTCAGAGCTGGACGCACTCATGGGCAGGTTGGCGGACGGCGATCGTTCCGCTTTCTCCCCCTTGTTCCGGGCGCTTTGGACGCCCGCGCTCAAGGTGTGCCAGCGCCTGGTGCACGCTGAAGCAGACGCAGCCGACGCGGCGCAGGCGGCGATGATGAAGATCCTCGAGCGCGCCGGGGAGTACGACAAGAAGCGGCCCGCGCTGCCCTGGGCGCTGGGCATCGCCGCGTGGGAATGCCGCACCCTGCTCAAGCGCCAGCAGCGCCTCAAGGAGTCGGCCGAGGAGCCCGTGCGCAGCGACGAGGGCTCCACCGCGGAAGAGGTGGAACAGAAGCTGCTGGTGAGCGCCGCCATGCACGCGATGGGCGCCCTCTCGGAAGCCGACCAGGCGACGCTGGTCTCGACCTACTGGGACACCGCAGCAGAGGTGGGCGGCGCCACCCTGCGAAAACGCAGAGAGCGGGCCCTCACCCGGCTCCGCGATACCTTCCGGAGGCTCTATGGCCTCGATTGACCTGGACGTTCTCGAGCGGCGCGCGCGGATGCGCTACGAGCTCGCGCGCGCGGGGCGCAGCTTGCTGGGCTTTGCGCCGGCGCTGCTGCTGGTGGTGTTCGCGGCGGCGGCGGGGCGGCGGCCGAGCTCGGCGGTGATGTTCGGCTCGATGCTGTTCTTCAGCGGCGCGTTCCTGCTGTGGCGCGGGCAGACGATGCACCGCGCGGTGCTGCCGGGGCTGCTGGCCGGGGTGATTCCGCTGACGTTCGCGCTGATGGCCAATCGCGGCCACTCGTGCGCGGGCGGGCATTGCTCGACCTGGTGTCTGCCGGCCTGCATCGCGGGCGGTGTGGTGGCCGGGTTCGGGGTGTCGTGGTTCGCGAAGAAGCGCGGGCTCGATTGGCGGTTCTTCCTCGGCGCGACGGCGGTCTCGTTGCTGACCGGGGCGATGGGCTGCGCGTGCATCGGCTACTCGGGCGTCGTCGGGCTGGCCGCCGGCTTCTTCGCCGGGGCGTTGCCGATGGCCGTGAGCAGGCTGTTCGCGCGCAACAGGTAGTCAGGGCCAGAAACAGCTCCAGGGGCGTGGGGGGAGCGGATCCGCTCCCGCGCTCGCGTCGGACAGGCCCTCCAGCTTCGAGACACCGGGTCTGCGAGGGAACCGGGCTTCGTGAGGGTGGTGCCGGTCGGGGTCACCCTTCCGGGTCCGTCACCACGGATGACAGGGCTGTCATCTGCGGTGACGCGAGGGAAAGGGAGGCACCGGCCGGGCCCCTCTCCCCAAACAAACGACCACTTGCCTCGCGCGTCCTCGCCCAAAGAGAGGGCCTGCTCGGCACGAGCAACGCCGCGGATCCGCAGCCCCCACGTTCCTTCCGGCGCTGTTCCTCGTCACCTCACTCCAGCTGGCGCATCAGATCATCTGTTTCACGCTGCGGCGACGCAGTCATTGCGCGTCACGCCCTGTCGCCTGCACGCCTACCAATTCACCCATCAATTCAAGCCGGGGCTCGAGGGAGGTGACCGTGCACATGAAGAAGAAGCTCAAGATTCGCCACTGCGGCATCTGAAGCACCGTCGTCTTCGGCGGCTGAGTTGCACTCAGCCGCCGATTCGCAGTTCGAGGTCGCCAGCGTTCAGGCGCGGGAACCTTCCAGGAACTTCGCCGCGTCGTCGGCCGCCCTCAACGCATGCGCCAACGCGGTGAGCGTGGGATGCCGGTCGCCTGCCGTCGGCAGCGCTGACGAGTCTGCCACCCAGACGTTTTCGAGGGCGCGAAGGCGCCCGCGAACGTCGGTGACGGCGGCCTCGTCCAGTCCCATGGCACAGGTCCCGGCCTCGTGACCGGCGCCGGCCTGCAAGGGGTCGCCGAACGGAATCACCCGGCTTCCGGGAATGGCGAGGGCGTCCGCGACTCGCAGACAGGCCTTACGCATGTCCTTGGCGAGCTGCTCCTCGGCTTTGGAGAAGGCGACGTGGACTCTGGGCACCAAGCGGCCGGTGATGTCGCGCTTGGCCGGATCGAGGTCGACATAGCGCTCGTCGATGGCGGCCGTCTCGCCGATGGCGTGGATGAGCGTCGCGCGGGTTCGCTCCTCCTCGCCAGGAGGGGCCATCCGTTCGATGTCGAGCGACTCGAGCGTCACGGGGCCTCGCAGCTCGATCGAGAACCCACCCGGATACGGGCGCTTCTTCTCGCCACGCTTGACTGAGCTCTCCACCAGCGCGGACCCCGGAAACGCGCCTCGGCCCTCCCGCGAGGGGGGCGCCGCCGGCTCGAGGACGACGTAACCCGCCACCATGTGGTCGACGAAGCCGCGACCGACGCGCGAGGCGCGTGACCCCAGCTCGCTCTCGAGGAGGATGCGAGTCGTTTCGATGGGCGAGGCGCACAGGATCACCGCTCGAGCGCGCACCTGACGCACCGTCTCCGTCCTCAGGTCGAAGACGGGCACGGTGTGCACCCGGCGCTTCTGATGCTCGAGGCGAAGGGCGACCGTGTGCGTGCGCACGCGGGGCGCGTAGAGCCTCGGAGCCCAGGTTTGACCCTCAAGGACGGGGATACCGCGCTTGGCAACGATGCTGAGACCGAGCGCCTTCGCGACGGATCGATAGCGCTCGTCGAGGACCCCTTCGACGACGCCCAGCCGCTGCTCGAGCTGCGCGTAGGCCGGGGCCAACTCCTCCGCCCCTAAAGGCCACCCGCTGCGCCGGAACGTGCTCTCGGGGAACCGGAAGCACCAGCCTCCCCAGAGGAGCGACCTGCCTCCGACGGCGCGGACGCGATACCAGTCGTAGGACCCTCCGACGGTGGTGAAGGGCCACGCCCGGCGATCGACCTCGGGTATCTCGCCGTCGTCGGGCAGGCGGGGTCCTACGTCAAGCTGCACCACCCGGTGGCCGCGCCGGCGCAACCGCTCGGCAACGATCACCCCCGATGGCCCCGCTCCGACGATCAGTGCATCCCAGAGAGTGGACATCGAAGTCATAGGCGGGCGCCCGAGGGAGCGTGACAGGTCAACTCGCCAGGCGCAGCGGGTGCGACCTCGAAGGCCTGAGAGCTTGCGATGGAGCAAGCCTTTCATCGCGGTACGTTTTTTCGTCACACGGAGGGATCAGGGCGCCTAGGCGGCCATGAACTTCTCCCGGATATTCTTCGCTGCCTTGTTGGGTTGTCTGAGTTGTGGAACCCCGCCGCCGCCCGTTCATGAGCACGGCGGCTCGGATGCGGGCCTCGAGCAACCGTATGACGCGGGCCTTCTCCCCGTGGTCGACGCCGGCAGCGCTGACGCCGGCACCACCGACGCGGGGCCGGTACTCCCGGGCGTTCCGGTGCTGGTCTCCGTCTCCTCCAACGGGCATGAGATGGCCATCAGCTGGCAACTGCCAGCGAGCGGCTGCGGCGCCGTCGGCCTGTGGATGAAGTCCACCGGCGGCTACTCGAAGGTGACCAGCCTCAGCGGCGTGACGAGCTCCACCACCTGGAGCACCGGGCACGGCAGCGGCACCTTCTGCTTCCAGGTGTCCTGCACGCTCGGAGGGGTCGAGTCGGCGGCCTCCAATGAGAAGTGCGCCACCCAGTGAGCCGTATCAGCTGCGCTTGGGGCGGCCATCGAAAGAAAAAAGGCGCGCGCTCGCACCCTCGGGTCACGCGGGCGGGCGCGGCGCCTATGTGGGCATGAATCGTTGCTCGCAGCTGCTGGCACTCCTCCTCGTCGCTCCCGTCGTTCACGCCGCGGACCCCGCGCTCGGGACCATCGCAGGTGAGGTCACCGCCCCCTCGCCGAAGCTGCGTGCGGGCGTGGTGGTGTACCTGGAGAAGGTCTCAGGGCCGTTTCGCCCCTCCGCTGAGCCGGCGCTGATCGATCAGGCCGGGATGAAGTTCATTCCGCGCGTGCTGCCGGTGCTGCGCGGCAGCACGGTCGCCTTCCGCAACAGCGACCCGGTGCGCCACAACG
>VFKJ01000912.1 GCA_009885595.1 Myxococcales bacterium
ACTGCACCGGCGATCTCCACGCCATCACCGCGGCCAACAACCTGCTCGCCGCCCTCGTGGACAACGCCATCAACTTCGATCAACGCCGCTTCAAGCAGGTCACCTGGAAGCGCTGCATCGACATGAACGACCGCTTCCTCCGCGAGACCGTCATCGGCCTGGGCGGCCCGGCCAACGGCGTCCCCCGCCAGGACGGCTTCGACATCACCGCCGCGTCCGAGGTGATGGCCACCCTCTGCCTGTCCGACGGCGTCAAGGACCTCAAGGCCCGCCTCGGCCGGCTGATCGTCGGCATCGACAAGGACAACAAGCCCGTCACCGCCGGCGATCTGAACGCGGTGGGCGCGATGGCCGCGCTGCTCGGCGACGCGCTGCTCCCCAACCTCGCCCAGACCACCGAGGGCGTGCCGGTGCTCGTGCACGGCGGCCCCTTCGCCAACATCGCCCACGGCTGCAACTCGGTGACGGCCACCCGGGCGGCGCTCGCGCTGGCGGACATCGTGGTCACCGAGGCCGGCTTCGCCTTCGATCTCGGCGGTGAGAAGTTCCTCGATCTCAAGTGCCGGATGTCGGGCCTGTGGCCCTCGGCGGTGGTGCTGGTGGTGACCGCCCGCGCCATGCGCGCCCACGGCGGCGACGAGCCGGGCCTGCCCTCGATCGAGCGCGGCTTCGCCAACGTCAAGCGCCACCTCGCGTCGATCCGCGGCTTCGGCATCGAGCCGATCCTCTCCTTGAACGTCTTCAAGGACGACAGCGAGGAAGAGCTCGCCCTGGTGGAGAAGCTCGCCCGCACCGAGAACGTCGCGGTCGCGCGCAACAACGGCTACCTCCAGGGCGGCGTCGGCAGCGAGAGCATCGCCGCCGCCGTCGAGGCCGCGCTCAAGAAGCCCGCGAGCGCCCCCCGCTTCTCCTACGAGCTGACCGACACCTTCGAGCAGAAGGTCAGCGCGGTGGCCAAGAAGGTCTACGGCGCCAAGGGTGCCGAGCTCTCCGGCGAGGCCCAGAAAGACATCGAGCGCCTGCGCAAGTGGGGCTTTGGCGAGCTGCCGGTCTGCCTGGCCAAGACGCACCTCTCGCTCTCCGACGATCCCACCAAGCAGGGCGCGCCCACCGACTTCACCGTCACCGTGCGCCAGGTCCGGGTCTCGGCCGGGGCCGGGTTCCTGCTCGCCCTCACCGGCGAGATCCTCACCATGCCCGGCCTGCCCAAGGTGCCGGCCGCGTATGGCCTTGATCTCACCGAAGCCGGCGAAGTGATCGGCGTGCACTGATCTTCTGGCTCCGCGCAGCTAAGCCCGCAAAAGCCCTCGGAAAATCACGTTGACTCTGTGAGGGGCGATCCCTAGAAGAACCGCGCCTCATTTCTTCTGAAGAGGGACGCACCTTGAGCACTTTCGCGCTCGACCAGATTCAGGCCCAACTCCCGCAGGCGCTCGTCGAACGGTACAAAGACCGCGCGGGAGAAGCGTGGGGCGTCATCGCCCGCGAGCACATCGTCGAAGTGGCGAAGCTGCTCAAGGAGAAGCTGGGCTTCCGGCTCTTCATCTCGATGGACGCGGTCGACCGCCTGCACCTGCCCCCCGAGGAGCAGGACCCGCGCTTCGAGGTGGTCTACTTCCTCAAGAACATCGAGCGAAACGAGCACGCCCGCCTGAAGGTGCGCGTCAACGAAGACCAGGACATTCCCACCATCGCCAAGGTGTTCCAGGGCGCTGACTGGGCCGAGCGCTTCGTGTGGGACTTCTACGGCGTCGTCTTCGCCGGCGGCCAGAAGCGCCGCATCCTCATGTACGAAGAGTTCATTGGCCACCCGCTGCGCAAGGACTACCCGCTGCGCGGCCGCCAGAACCTCATCCCCGAGCGGCCCATTCAGGACATCTTCCGCGGCCCCGGCACCAACGGCGTGCAGGACTGACCGCCCCCTCCTTCGCTTCACCTCAGAGGTACGCACATGGCAGCAGCCGGTGACGAATACGATCCGACCCCGAGCGAGCACGAGCTCGAGGCGCATCTGCAGACGCGCAACATGGTGATCAACTTAGGCCCCTCTCACCCCGCCACCCACGGCACGGTGCGCCTGCGCATCGAGCTCGACGGCGAGACCATCGTGAAGATGGACACCGAGATCGGGTTCCTGCACCGCGGCTTCCAGAAGAGCTGCGAGAACGTCACCTGGACGCAGGTGCTGCCGTACACCGACCGCCTCGACTACACCGCCTCGCTGCAGAACAACTTCGGCTACCTCACCGCGGTCGAGACCCTGATGGGCATCGAGATCCCCGAGCGCGCCAACTACATCCGCGTGATCGGCGCAGAGCTGCACCGCATCGCCAGTCACCTCACCACCGCCGGCGCCACCGCGCTCGAGCTGGGCGGCTTCTCCCCCTTCCTCTACGCCATGGAAGGCCGCGAGCTGGTGATCGACCGCGTCACCGAGCTGACCGGCGCGCGCCTCACCACCAGCTACGGCCGCATCGGCGGGCTCAACCGCGACCTCCCCGAGGGCTGGGGCGACAAGGTGCTCAAGAGCCTGGTGAAGATCGAAGAGGTCGCCTCCGAGATGGACATTCTCCTCTCGCGCAACCGCATCTTCACCGACCGCACCAAGGGCACCGGGGTGATCACCGCCGAGGACGCGCTCGACTTCGGCTTCACCGGCCCCTGCCTGCGCGCCTGCGGCATCAACTACGACATCCGCAAGGCCAAGCCCTACTGGGCCTACGACAAGCTCGATTTCAACGTGGCCCTCGGCCACAACGGCGACAACTTCGATCGCTACTACATGCGCATGCTGGAGATCACCGAGTCGGTGAAGATCATCCGCCAGTGCCTGCGGGACATTCCCGAGGGGCCGGTGACGATCGACGACTGGCGCATCGTCCTGCCCCCGAAGGAAGACGTCTACAACTCCATCGAGGGCGTGATCGCCCACTTCAAGCTGGTGATGGAAGGCGTGCCGGTGCCGGTCGGCGAGGTCTACCACTCCACCGAGTCGCCCAACGGCGAGCTGGGTTGGTACCTGAAGAGCGACGGCTCGGGCCGCCCCTACAAGTGCCACGTGCGCGCCCCGGGCTTCCAGATTCTCTCGGCGATGGGCCGCCTGTGCGAGGGCCGCATGCTGGCGGATCTGATTCCCACCTTTGACACCATCAACATGATTGGCGGGGAGGTCGAGCAGTGAGCGACGAGAAGAAGGTCGAAGCCCCCAAGCCTGTAGGTCCTCCCCCCGGGCCGCCGCCCCCGAAGAACCCGGGGATGGTGACCCTGACCATCGACGGCAAGGAAGTCGTCGCCAAGCCCGGCACCAACATGATCGAGGCCGCCAAGGCGGTCGGCGTCGACATTCCCTACTACTGCTACCACCCGCGCCTCACCATCGCGGCCAACTGCCGCATGTGCATGGTGGAGTCGTCGGCGGCGCCCCCGGGCAAGCTGGTGCCCGCCTGCCAGACCGGCATCAGCGAAGGCGTGGTGATCAAGACCGACACCGAGAAGGTGCGCGCGCAGCAGAAGATGGTGATGGAGTTCCTGCTGCTCAACCACCCCGTCGACTGCTCGATCTGCGACCAGGCCGGCGAGTGCAAGCTGCAGGACTACTACATGCGCTACGACTTCGAGGCCTCCAGGCTCGAGGGCGGGAAGGTCTTGAAGAACAAGCGCAAGAAGCTCAACGACCTGGTCGTGCTCGATCAGGAGCGCTGCATCATCTGCACCCGCTGCGTGCGCTTCATGGAAGAGGTGGCCAAGGCCCCGCAGCTGGGCATCTTCGGCCGCGGCTCCCACGAGGTGGTCGACATCAGCCCCGCCTACGGGAAGCTCGACTCGAACTACTCCGGCAACATCGTCGACATCTGCCCGGTGGGCGCGCTGCTCAACACCGACTTCCGCTTCCGCGCGCGCGCGTGGTTCCTCTCGGCGGCGCCCTCGATCTGCACCGGCTGCTCGCGCGGCTGTTCCACCTACGCCGACTTCATGGGCCAGGACACCTACCGCTGGCGGCCGCGCGAGAACGAGGCGATCAACAAGAGCTGGATGTGTGACGTCGGCCGCCTCACCTACAAGGGCCTCAACAAGCACCGCGTGCTGCACAGCGGGCTGGGTCGGGGCGCCGAGGTGAAGGACATCAGCCAGGCCAAGGCGCTCGAGCTCGCGGTGGAGAAGCTCAAAGCCCAGTCCGGCAAGGTGGCCTTCATGGCTTCCCCGGTGGCCAGCAACGAAGACCTGCTCGCCGGCCTCGCCTTCGCGCGCGACGTGCTCAAGGTGAAGACGGTGTACGCGTCGGGCCGCCCCGCGGGCCAGGGCGATCACTTCCTGCTTACCGGCGACAAGAACCCCAACCGCAAGGGCCTGGAGAACATCGCCAGGGGCTTCGGCCTCGAGCTGGCCCCCTTCGAGACCCTCACCAAGGCGATGGACGCGGGCCAGGTCACCGCGCTCTTCGGCCTGGGCGCCGAGGTGCCCGAGGCGGACGAGGTGTTCGCCGCCCGCGCCCAGAAGCTCGAGCTCTTCGTGGTCACCGCCACCAACGAGTCCAAGGTGACCGAGGCGGCGCACCTGGTGCTCGCCGCCGCGGTGCACGTGGAAGACGAAGGCAGCTTCACCCAGGAGGCCGGCATCACCCAGCGGGTGCGCCGCGCCTACCCGCCCAAGGGCGATGCGCAGCCGCACTGGAAGTGGGCCGTCGATCTCGCCCGCGGCCTGGGCCTCGAGATGAAGGCCACCTCGTCACGCGAGGTGTTCAAGCAGCTGAGCGCTGCGGTGCCTGAGCTCGCCACCTTCGAGTGGGACAAGAAGGCCCCCCTGAATCAGAAGCGGCCGGGCATCGGTACGCTGTCTGCTGCTGCCGACGGCCGCCCGCCAGGGTGGCGCGAGCAGGGCGTTCCGAACCTCCGCGGTCTCACGCTTCCCCCGGGTACCTGAGCCATGCGCATCGGTCTCATCCTCACCTCTGCGATTCTGATCTGCGGCGCCTTCTTCACCTTGATGGGGGCCGCCTACGGGCTGGGCGGCTACCTCGAGGACCTGGGGCGCGGCTGGAACATCACCGGGCTGGGTCACCTCGCCAACATCGCCATCGTGATGCTGGTGACGGTGATGGTGTTCTCCACCCTGCTCACCATCGCCGATCGCAAGTGGGGGTCCTTCATCCAGGACCGGGTGGGCCCCAACCGCGCGCGCCTGCCGTACCTCGAGAACTCCCCGCTGGGCGGCATCCCGCACATCCTCACTGACGTGTTCAAGATGCTCACCAAGGAAGCCTTCCGGCCGAAGAACGCCAACAAGCTGCTCTTCGCGCTGGCCCCCATGCTGGCCTTCGGCCCGGTGTTCGCGCTCTTCGCGGTGGTGCCCTCGGGCCCCACCCTGAAGGTGTTCGACTACCCGGTGGAGATGGTGTCGACCAACCTGGACTTCGGCATCCTCTACCTCTTCGCCATCGCCTCGCTGGCCGTCTACGGGACCTCGCTGGCCGGCTGGGCCTCGAACAACAAGTTCGCCCTGCTGGGCGGCGTGCGCGCCAGCTCGCAGATGATCAGCTACGAGGTGGCGCTGGGCCTCTCGCTGGTGGGCATGATGATCGCCTTCAGCACCGTGAAGCTCGCCGGGCCCGACGGCATCTCCGAGATGCAGATGCAGTACCTCTGGTCGACGAAGGTCTGGGGCATCGACCTCGGCCTGCCGGCCTGGGGCATCTTCATTCAGCCGCTGGGCTTCCTGCTCTTCTTCGCGGCGGCCTTCGCCGAGACCAAGCGCCCGCCCTTCGACGCGCCGGAAGGTGAGTCGGAGATCGTCGGCTACTTCCTCGAGTACTCCGGCATGCAGTTCGGCATGTTCATGATCGCCGAGTACATCGAGGTGGTGGTGCTCGGCGGCGCCCTGGTGGCCATCTTCTTCGGCGGCTGGGCGCTGCCCTTCGGCAACGAGGCGCTGATGGGCATGGCCTTCATGAAGGCGCACCCGGTGCTGCTGGGCGCCATCTTCGGCATGGTGTTCTGGCTCAAGGTGCTGCTGATCGTCTACCTGCAGCTCGTCATCCGCTGGACGATGCCGCGCTTCCGGTACGATCAGATTCAGAAGCTGGGCTGGCAGATCCTCCTGCCGACGGGCCTGGTGAACCTCTTCGTCTCCGGCGCCCTCATCCTGTGGGATCCGTCGCTGCGCGCCCTGGCCCTCTTCGGCTTCGTGGTGATCGGCATCTTCGGCTTCCTCACCCTGACGCCGTCCCGGCAGGTGCGCCGCGAGGCTGAAGCGGCGGCCGATCACGGCGGTCACGGTCACGCCGCCCTGCCCGCTCACCACGACGATCACGCGGCGCTGCCCGCCAACACGCACTAAAGGCAAAGGCACCCCATGTCTTCCCTCATGCACCACGAACCGGAAAAGAAGCGCGAGCTCGTGGAAGCCGACGTCCGCGAGCGCACCTACGTGCCCGAGATCCTCAAGGGGATCGCGCTCACCACCAGGCACTTCCTGCGCAACCTCTTCGGGGAACGCGACACCAACCCCGACGTGGTGGAGCGCAAGGGCATCACCAGCATCACCACGGTGAACTACCCCGAGGAGAAGGTGGACTACCCGCCCGGCTACCGCGGGCTGCACCGCCTGGTGCCGCGCGAAGACGGCAAGCCCCGCTGCGTCGCTTGCTACATGTGCGCGACCATCTGCCCGGCGCAGTGCATCTACATCGAGGCCGGCGAGTACGGCGGCGAAGACGATCAGGCCGAGTCGCGGGTGATCGAGAAGTACCCCAAGCAGTTCGTGATCGACGAGCTGCGCTGCGTGGTGTGTGGCCTGTGCGTGGACGCGTGCCCGAAGGACGCCATCCGCATGGACACCTACACGCACACCCCCAGCGGGTACGACCGGCAGGGCTTCGTCTACGACATCCCCCGGCTGCTCCAGGGGCCCGCGGTCAGCCACCCGTCTGATCCCTGGTACAAGCGCGGCAGCTCGGCCCCGCCCGATCACGTGCACAAGGAAGCGCACACCCGCATCGCCGCGGGCGGCGGTCTGGCGAAGCGCCCTCCCCTGGTCGAGGTCATGAAGTTCCCGAAGCCCTGACGTGGCGCGCGGGTCGGTAGCTGCCTGGTTCGTCAGCGTGTACCGGCTGTTCACCAGCCGGCGCATGGTGATGGTGGTCTTGTCGGGCTTCTCGTCTGGCCTGCCCCTTTCGCTGACCGCCAGCACCCTGCAGGCGTGGATGAAGGACTCGGGCGTCGATCTGACGACCATCGGGGCCTTCGCGCTGGTGGGGGTGCCCTACTCGCTCAAGTTCCTCTGGGCGCCGGTGCTCGATCGCTACACCCCGCCGTTCCTGGGGCGCAGGCGCGGGTGGATCCTGGTGTGGCAGGTGTTCCTGGTGGCGGCGATCGCCGCCATGGGGTTCATC
>VFKJ01000523.1 GCA_009885595.1 Myxococcales bacterium
GACTGCGCAGCTCCCTACAAGTGCGGCTTCAACGGCGAGACCTTGTTTCCCCGCTGCCTGACACCGGGCAACGAGGACGTCGGCGCGGAGTGCTCGGTCGGCCTCGACTGCGCGCAGGGACTGCTCTGCGTCGCGGGCCACTGCGCGACCACCAGCCTCACCCCCGCGATGACGCCGCACGGCTCTCCGCCCGCGCTCCCGCAGGTGCCTGGCACCGGCTGGTCGGGCCCGACCTGCACCCCGCCCAGGCCCTCGGCGACCACCGCGCTGTGGGTGTTGCCGCGCGACACCGACGACCCGAGCGTGCGGCAGGACTTCTACCGAATCCCCTTCCCCAACGACGCGCTGCGCGACGCGAGCGGGAAGGTCGACTTCTCGCGCCACCCGAAAGATCCCTCACCCAGCTTCGGCTTCGACGTGCTCGGCCGCTACCTCGAGGCGCTCTCCACCGAGCCCTTCGGCAACGCGCCCACCATCATCTTCCGCTTCGACGGCCCGGTGGACTTCGCCAGCATCCAGCTCAACGGCGCGACGTCCAACGTCCGGCTGGTGAAGTTCGAGACGGGGCAGACCTTCGCGCACGGCCTCTCGCTGCTGCTCAACGGCAGCCGCAATCGCTACACCTGCCAGGACTGGATGGCGATACGCCCGTACACCGGTGACTCGCTCTCGCCGGGCACCTGGGGCGTGGTGGTGCTCAAGGGGCTCAAAGGCGGCGGCGCGTCGGGCGTGGAGCTGCAACCTTCCGAAGACTTCACCGCGATGGTGAGCGCGACCCCGCCGACCGAGCCCAGGCAGGCGCTCGCGTGGCCCGGCTACGCCCCGCTGCGCGCCTACCTCACCGCGCAGAACCTCGCGCCCGACGCCGTGCTCAGCGCGGCGGTCTTCACGGTGGCCGACCCGCAGCGGCTGCTGAAGCGCCTCGCCACCGCCGTCGAAGCCGCGCCCGCGCCCACCGCCAGCCCCTGGGTGAAGTGCGGCAGCGGCACGCCCTCGCCCTGCCCGGACACCACCGGCCCGCGCGCGTGCGGCGTCGCCAACGCGAGCTTCGAGGAATGGCACGCAGCGATCGAGCTGCCCATCTTCCAGCAGGGCACCGCGCCCTACCTCACGCCCACCCAGGGCGGCGCGATCAGCGCCATGGGTCTGCTCACCCCGGTGCGCACCGAGCAGGTCTGCGCTTCGCTCACCGTTCCCCTCGGCACCCCGCCCGCGGGTGGGTGGCCCGTGGTGCTGTACGCGCACGGAACCGGCGGCCACTTTCGCAGCCACGCAGCCGACGGCTCGGGGGCCGCGCTCAGCAGCGTCACGCTCGCGGGCGTCGCTTCGCCGGTGCAGGCCGCGGTGCTCGGGTTCGATCAGGTCGGTCACGGCCCCCGCCGCGGCGCCGCCGGCCAGACCACTGCTCCCGATGACATCGTCTTCAACTTCGCCAACCCCGCCTCGGCGCGCGGCACCATGGCGCAGGGCGCGGCGGATCTGCACGGCGTCACCAGGTACCTCAAGAGCCTCGCCACCACGCCGGCGGCCGAGCTGCCCGCGCTCGACGTCAGCCGCCTGGCGTACTGGGGCCACTCGCAGGGAGCCACCGAGGGCGCGCTCTTCCTCGCGCAGGACCGGAGCATCGAAGGCACGCTGCTGTCCGGCGCGTCGGCCTGCCTGGTGAACTCGCTCACCTCGAAGAAGGCGCCCATCGACCTCGCCTTGGGCCTGTGGGCCGCCTTGAGCGAGTCGAGCCCGCTGGCGGTGGGCGTGTACCACCCGGTGCTCTCGCTCCTGCAGGCCTGGAGCGACCCGGTGGACCCGCTGCACTTCGCGGCGAACGCGGCGGTGATGCCGCTGGACGGCACCCGGCCGGCGCACGGGCGCCACGTGTTCCAGGTGTGGGGAAAGGACGATCTCTTCACTGCGCAGCCCGTGCAGGCGGCGTTCGCGGTGGGCGCGCGGCTGGCGTTCGTAGGCCCCCAGGTAGACGTGCTCGACGTCACCCCGGTGCAGACGAGCGTGTCCGGCAACCTCACCGTGCCCCGCACCATCACCGCCGCGGTGAGGCAGTACGTGCCGCTGGGCTACGACGGGCACTTCGTGGTGTTCAACGACTCCACCGCCAGGACCGACGCGTCCCGGTTCATCGCGCGGGTGCTGCGCGGCGAGGTGCCGACGATTCCCGAGCCCTAGCGCTCGAGCGCTCAGTAGGCTCGCCGAGGCCATGCGCGCGAAGGACAGGTGCCCGTCTTGCTTTCAACCGATCTCACCGACGGACTTCTTGTGCCCCCACTGCGAGC
>VFKJ01000333.1 GCA_009885595.1 Myxococcales bacterium
CCGCCGGCGCCGGCGGCGATGACGCGAAAGCCCAGCTCACACGAGCGCGCGACCACGCCGCCCGAGAAGAAGTGAGGGCCGTCGAGCGACATGGGGAGATCATCGAAGGTGAAGCCGCCGTCGACTTCCGGCGTGATGCGCTCGAGCTGCGGCTGGTCGTGAAACGGCAGCGCGTAGACGCGGCCGTCGCACCCGAGCACGCCGCCGCCGAAGTGGCCCGGATCCATCAGGTTGCCGGAGGGGGGGAAACGCGGCCCGATCCATTCCGCGCTCGGGACGGCGGGGTCGATGACCGCGAAGCGGTCGGCACAAAACGGAATGGCCAGCGCTCTCCCGTCTGGCAGGGCGATCACCCCGCGAAACTTCTCCGAACAGACGGTGCCGAGGTTGAGCCCGCCATCGAGCAAGGCTTCGAGAGGGGAGAACCCGGAGGGGAGCGCGACCGCCGCGGGAAGCAGGGGCAGCGCTGCCGTCCAGGTATCGGCGATGCCCAGCGCGGGGAACCGATTGGCCACCGCGGGGCCCGCGCCGCCGCCGGCACCTCCACCACCTCCGACGGCGCCGCCTCCGGTGCCACCGCCGAGCGCTCCCCCGGTACCCCCTCCGGTGCTGCCGCCGCCCGCGCCGCCGCCACGGCCGCCTCCGGAGCTGCCCGCGTCAGCGCAGGGCTCGTCAGAGAAGCAGATGCTGGCAGGCACCTCGGCGCAGGCACTGATCAGCACAGCTATGACCCACGACCGGAAGTGCATTCTCGCCCACTTCTTAATCGGGTCAGGCAGGAAGCAGGAGGCGTTTGAGGGTGTCGCTCCAGCCCCGGTCGGCGAGGGAGCGCTTGGTGACGACGACGTTGGTCCACTTCAACAAGGCGAGGGCGTTGCGTTGACGGGCATCGCGTTCGAAGCGCTCGCGATGGTGGTGGTAGTGATAGCTGTCCATGTGAAGCGCGACCTTCTGATCTTTCCAGGCGGCATCGGCCTTCATCACGTAGCGGCCCTGCTCGTCGTAGATGGAGTACCCGGCGACGGGTTTGGGCAAGCCGCGGAGCTCGAGTTCCTTGAACACGTCGACCTCGAGCGCTGAGTCGTATGGGCTCGCGCGGCTGGCGAGCAACTCCAACAAGAGGGCCAGACCCTTGCGCCGGTGCGAGATGGTCTTCACGTACGCCGCCAGCTCGTGGGGAAGCAGGGGGTGGTCCCGGCGAGCGGAGTCGAGGGCGAGCTCGAGCGAGTGCGGGACCAGAACGCCGGCAAGATCGACGAGGGTGCGCGCGAGCGTGGTGGTGGTGAGACCCTGCGTGACGATGGTGGGCAGGGTCTTTTCGCGAAGCCGGTGATGAAGAACACCCGGGCGAGCGATGGACTTGTGACGAGTGGTGGCCACGTCGATCACGCGAGGGCGTTCGCGTTTGAACCCGTCGAGCTTGAACAAGAAGGCGGCGGTCTTGTGTGAGAGGGCGCTGCCTGGGCCGGCGGTGAGCAGCGCGGCCATGGCGAGTTGAGACCACGTGACGGAGGTTCCGCGGAACCGGTACACGAGGGGTCGAAACGTCTCCCACTCTTTACGTTCGAGCCTCCATCGGATCGCATCGTCCGAGAGGCCCGCTGCTTTCGCCTGCGCGCGTGACACCAACCCAAACTGCTTTCGGCTCACCTCATCCAGCCCGTGCATTTCACTCACCGTCGCCACCCCCAAAGCGCGGCATACCAAAGCGGGCAGACATTCCGGGGCAGCTACCCCATCGACGTGGACCACTTCCTGAACGCTCACCACTCGTTAC
>VFKJ01001218.1 GCA_009885595.1 Myxococcales bacterium
AGATCTACAACTTCTTCTGGGTGGGCGTGGACAACCCTTCCACCCTGTACAGCAGCTCATCGCCACCAACACGAACGGCGCCGCCCCGTTCACCTCGACGCTGCGACGAGCGCGTCCCACGAGCGAACCCGCTCGTCGTCCTCGCCCATCGTCTCGACCATGAGCTCGCGAACTCGGGTGCGGTCGAGCGTCGCGCTGCTCTGCACCAGTCGCTCGAGGTCCAGCAGATCCTTCGGGCGGAAGAACAGCAGCTTGAAACAGCACAGCAGCTCAGGGGATAGGAACCACGTCGGGTGCCCCTGAACGACGATGCTCACCCTCGTGCGCAGGGCCTCCCAGGACAGGTCGATGCTGGGTAGGAAGACGTCGATCCGGGTTGGTCCCGCCCAGCTGAAGAAGACACCCTCGGTGACCCCTGCCGTTCGCGCCTTCGCTTCATCGACCTGGACGCCGTTCTCGCGCAGCAGCGTGAGGAGCGTCTCCAGCTGTTCTGCCTTCGCGAAGACGTTGACGTCCACATCCTGGGTCGAGCGCGAGACGCCGTGAACGCCGAGCGCCAGCGCACCACCAATCGCGTAGGGCAGCCCGGCTCGCTCCAGCAGTTGCCCGAGCTCGACCGCGAGCGAGAGGGCGTCAGTGCTGTGCATGGTGACGGGCTGCCTCGCGCAAGCGGCGCAGCGCGCGAGTCGAAGACTCGGGGAGTGGATCTCGATGAGCGAGCGCGCGAGCCCGCGCTTCGGGAGTCATTGCCGCCAGCACGCGCTGCGCGGTGAGGCATGCAGCCTCGAGCGCCGCCAAGCGCTCTTCCTGGCTCATCGCGCGTACCTTCGCGAAGTCCTCCTGGTCCGCGCGCTCGTGCGCGGCTCGCATTCGCTCAATCCATTGGTGAATGGGCTTGGGCATCGCTCCGAAGTGTAGCCCAGGTCCAGGCACCTCACCGCGGGGCGATTCCTCCACCCTCGTCATCGGCCGCCACGGCCAGCGCACCTGGAATGAGAAGAACCTCTTCACCGGGGGGGGGCGGAGAGCCCAGGGCAGTCGAAACGCGTTCCCCAGGCTTCTTCCCGCATCACTCGGCCGGGTCGTTCCGGACCGCCGGTTCCAAGCGCAGAAGGTTACTTCCGCGCCGGCTGATTGCGCGCCAGCATCGGCGTCGTGAGCGGCAAGCCCCCACGGGATCCACAGGAGCCCGTCGTCGAGACGACGATCGATGATCTGCGCGCCGTCGACACCAACCCCCTCTTGAAGCCCGTGCCCGCGGCCACCCTCACCCTCGATGAAGAGCCGGTCGCCGTTCCCTCGGCCACGCAGCTGCTCCACCCCATCGAGGACGTGCCCACGGATCCCAAGGTGCGAATTCCCACCTCGCTGCAGACTCCGATGGTGCTGGGCGAATCGCGCGACGCCGCGCCGAGGAAGCGGGCGTCGATCAAGTCCGACGCGTTCGAGTCGTCTCCGGCGCTCGGGGGCGCTCCGCTCAAGCCCGACGTGGTGCCCCGGGGCGCACCGCCCGCGTGGGAGAAGACCGCGGTGTGGACTCCGGGGCTCATCGTGCTCACCATCACCGGCGTGGCGATGCTGCTGGTCGCGCTCTTCGTGCTGCTGCAGAGGTGGTCGTGACGCGAGCGCTGGGGGCGTTCGCGCTGCTGCTGCTGGCGTGCCCCGAGCGCAGGGCGCCTGAGCGGGGGCTGCAGCTGGTGTACCGCAAGGCCAGCGCCGACTCCGTGCGCTCGATCGTCGATCGCCGGCTCGCTCAGCTGAAGCTGCGCGCGAACCTGCAGGAAGACGCCACCACCCTCACCGTGCGCGTGCCGGAAGACGGCGACCTCTCGCGCATCAAGTCGGTCTTCGCCCAGGCCGCGAAGCTCGAGTTCTGTGGCGAAGACGCGAACATCGCCGCGCGCTGGTGCCGCGACGCCTGGCCCGCCGGCATCACCACCGAGCGCACGGGCACCACCTGCATGCAGCGCGGGGACACCCGCGGCGCGCTCGAGCAGGCGCTCCCCGACGCGGGCAGCGAGGTGGCCTTCGCACAGAAGCCGGCCAGCGCGTACGTGGTGGGCAGCTGCCTGTCGCCGCGCATCGTCTCAGCCGAGGTGCACGACCAGCCGCTCAGCCTCACCCTCGACTTCGATCGCGCCGGGGCGCGCGACTTCGCCGAGCTGACGAGGTCGGCCGTGGGGCGACGGTTGATCATCCGCCTCGATGGGGTGGTGCAGTCGGCCCCGGTGGTGAGGGAGCCCATCACCGCAGGCAAGGCGATGCTCACGGTCGGCGAGCAGGATCGCGCGGCGCTCGAGGTGCTCGCGGCGAACCTGGTCGGGGGTGAGTTGCCCGGGATGAAGCTCGAGCGCGAAGAGACCTGGGGGCCTCCGGGTTTCGGGAGGTAAGCCCTCTCCCCGACCCTCTCCCCCGCGGGGGAGAGGGAGATGGGTGAATCAGGCGACGTCGACGAAGCCGTCAGCCAGCTGCTCGCTGATCATCGCCTGCACGTCCTGCTCGGCCCGCTGCGCCGTCGCGCACTGCCG
>VFKJ01000407.1 GCA_009885595.1 Myxococcales bacterium
CGCGGTGTCTTCAAAGCACTGCCGGTCGATCTCTTCTTCAATTCGATTCCCGTCCACGAGCGCGCTGCGACGCGCACGGTGGAAGTCGTTCTCCACGGAGAACACGTGCGCGTGCTCTCTCCGGAGGACACCGCGGTCTTCAAGATGCTGTTTTATCGCGCGAAGGATCTCGTCGATATCGAGCGATTGCTGGCGAACATGGGCCCGAAGCTCGACGCCACGTACGTCCGCACAGCGCTCGTCGAGACCGTGGGCGAGGGAGACTATCGCGTCCTCAAGTGGGATGAGCTCACCCGCACGAGAGCTCAACCGGCCTGATGAGCACCTTCACCGCGCTCACCATCGCAGGCAGTGATCCCTCTGGAGGCGCGGGCCTGCAGGCGGACCTCAAGACCTTCCATCAATTCGGCGTCTACGGCATGGCGGCGGTGACGCTGATCACCGTGCAGAACACGCAGTCGGTCGCGCGCGTCGAGTTGCTCGACGCCGACCTGGTGAGGCAGCAGGTCGAAGCGGTGCTCGCCGACATTCCGCCCGGCGCCATCAAGACGGGAGCGCTCGGCAGCGCGGCGATCATCGAGGTGATCGCTTCGCTGCGCCTGAACGCGCCGCTGGTGGTCGATCCGGTGATGGTGAGCAAGCACGGTCACGCGCTGCTCGCGCCCGACGCGCAGCACGCCTTGAAGACGAAGCTGCTCCCGGTGACGACGCTGCTCACGCCGAACACGCAGGAAGCAGCCGCGCTGCTCGGCACTCCGGTCGACACCCTCGCGCAGGCAGAGTCCGCCGCGATCGCGCTGGCGAAGCTGGGACCCAAGGCGGTGTTGGTGAAGGGCGGCCACCTCACCGGGCCGGACGCGATCGACGTGCTCTACGTCGAGGGCCGGGTGCTGCACATCAGCTCGCCGCGCCTCGACACCAAACACACGCACGGCACCGGCTGCACCTACTCCGCGGCGATCACCGCGGGGCTCGCGAAGGGTCAGACGCTCGAAGACGCGGTGCGCACGGCGAAGGCGTGGCTCACCCGCGCGCTCGCCTCACCGCCGCTGGTGGGGCGCGGCATCGGGCCGGTCAATCACTCGGCTTCGTAGCCAGCCTCGAGTTGATGTCGGAGTCTGGCGATCAGGACTTCGCGTCTACTCGGCAGAAACTTGTAGAGCGCGATGTAGCCCGTGCGCCCTCGCGAGATGACCAACTCGCGCAAACCATGTTCTATCGGCCTGCCGATGTAAGGGTGCCGCCGAAGCACCTCCACCGCGTTCACGATGATCTCCAAGGTGTCCGCAGCGGCCTCGGGGTCCGTTTCTGCCAGGAAATCGGTGAACCGGTCGATGTCCGCGAGGGCCTCTCGCGTGAAGCGGAGCTGGGTCATCGGGCGCGCTTGATGGGGGTCGGACGCTTCGCCTTGCGGCCCGCGACCTTGGCGCGTGCGTAGGCGAAGACTTCGTCCGCGTCATAGACGGGCGCACCCTCGGCGACCGCAGCGACCGACTCCAGCGCTTCTGCGACGAAGGACTGCCGGAGTTCCTCCCGCTCGACCTGAGACGCGATGGTGTCGACCATCCACGCGTGGGCGCTCTTGCCGGCTGCCTTTGCCAGAGGTGCGATCCGCTTCTTGAGGTGGGGCGGGAGCTTGACGGTGGTCGCGATGCTCATGGTGGGACGATAGTAATACTTCGGCGCAAGCCGCACATCGCCTCAGTACAGCAGCTTCAGTTCGACACCTTCGCGCAGCGACGCTGCATCGGGGTACCGACCCGCGAGCTCGACCTGCACGAACACCTTGTGCTCGTCGAACAACCCGAAGCTGGTCGACACCACCATCTGTTTCGCCCCGTCGCGGGCAAACCCTTCCCGCACCACGTCGTGACCGAACACCGCGACACTACCGCCGAGCACGGAGAGGAACTGCGCGACGACTTCATCGCTCGCGCTGCGGGCCCACAGCAGTGGCCCCAGGATCGGCCGGCGAAAGAACGTGTCGATGGAATCGCCTCGATACGCATCCCACGCGATGCCCTCGAGCTGCGAGCGATGGGTGAGCTCAGCGCCCGGCGCCGCGTGCGTCATCACCACGCCGCACGGAGCCACGGCCACGAGGGGGAACGTCGCCGCCAGCGCGCGCCAACGAGCCGTCCTTTCCGCGCCGAGCACCGCCTCCAACTGCGCGGCCTCATCGGGATGAAACTTCGCCGTCACCGGACCACCGAGGTGCGCGTGATCGTGGTTGCCCATCAGGCAGTGCACCCGCCCCGGCGCCTTCTCTTGCGCGGCGACGAACGCCTCGATCAACGCCGGTGACTCATCGCGATACGGAGTGCCCAGAAAATCTGGCCACTGCCCCACGGTGTCTTCATCGGGCCCGTGCACGAGATCTCCGGTGAGCACCAGCTGCGCTTCTTCACCGAGCGCCTCGAAGTACGCGTGGAGTCGCTCGAAGTCGCGCAGGTTGCCCTGGAGATCCGTGCCGATGACGAGGGTGCCCCGCGCCGGCAGCTGCAGCACTGAGGTCTTCATGGACCGACCAGACACCTCCTTGCGTCATCCTCCAACAGCAAACGCAAACCCTGCGGGTCGCGTTCCCCTCTCCCTTGCAGGGGAGAGGGTCAGGGTGAGGGGATGACTTCCGGGACCCCGATGGCACGGACGATGAAGCCGCAGGTGCCCCATGCCCCCCGTCGACGTCCCCGGTCTCCTCGCGCGGCATCGTCA
>VFKJ01000464.1 GCA_009885595.1 Myxococcales bacterium
CACCAGCTTCCCGGTCTGGAAGGTCCGCAGCTCGTCGGCGAGCTCCTTCGCGCTCGGGTACCTCGCTGCCGGATCGCGGGCCATGGCCTTCGCCACGATGGTGCGCAGGTCGCTGGGGATCGCGGCGCCCTCGGCCTCGAGCGGGGCGGGGGGGCCGGTCAACACCCGGTCGACCACCTCGCGTGCCGTGCTCCCGGTGTAGGGCGGGTTGCCCGCCAGCAGGTGGTACAGCATCGCGCCGAGCGCATAGACGTCGGCCCGTTCGTCGACGGTCTCTCCGCGTGCCTGCTCTGGCGCCATGTAGGCCGGCGTGCCCATCACCGCACCCGCCTGGGTCAGCGCAGGCACGTCAGCGCCGAGCCCCGGGGCGGTGCCCAGCTCGTCGCTCGGATCGTCGAGGTGCTTGGCCAGCCCCCAGTCGATGACGACCGTCTCACCGAAGTCTCCGACCAGCACGTTGCCGGGCTTGAGGTCGCGGTGAATGACCCGATGCGCGTGGGCGTAGGCGAGCGCGTCGGTGGCTGCGACCAGATGGGGCAGCAGCGAGAGCCGCGCCGCGGGGGGCGTGCGCGCGATCGCCGCCTCGAGCGATCGCCCCAGCACGAGCTTCATCACGAAGAACGGCTCGCCGCTGGGCCAGTACCCGGCCTCGTGGACGTCGACGATGGACGGGTGCTGGAGCCGCGCGGTGATGCGGATCTCCCGCTCGAAGCGCTGCTCGAGGTCGGGCGTCGCCCCGAAGATCTCCTTGATGGCCACGTCACGGCCCAACCGCAGGTCGCGCGCGGCCACGATGCGGCCCATGCCGCCGCGGGCAATCTCAGCGCCCCTCGCGTACTGACCCGGGTCGACGGTCGGCAGGGTGCGCAGGCCCGGCTCGCCTGGAGAGCTCGGGGGCGCGGAGAGGGTGTCCGCGAGGTCGGCCGGAGCCGCGGGGCTGTGGACGTCGCTCGGCACGGAGCCGGAGCATACTCCTCTGGGTGCGGCGCCGGCCGTCAGCTGACCAGCTCGCTCCACATCAGCAGGTCACCGCGCTGCAGGTACGTCTTGTCGGCGAACGCCGAGTAGAAGTCCTCGAACACCGCCTCGAAGTCGGGGTAGCGCGAGTCTTTCCGGTCCTGCGTCATCTTGTCGAAGATCGGATCGACCTTGGTCGGCACGTCCGAGTTGATCTCCGAGGGCAGCGGGCTGCGCCGCCCGGGGATCTGCCCGGTGAGCATCTCGTAGAGGAGGATGCCCAGGCCGTACACGTCACTGGACGGGCCCGCTTCCTTCGAGCGGCTGATCAGCTCGGGGCTCATGTAGGCCATGCCGCCGGTGCCGACGAAGACCTGCGGCATGCCCTTGCTCTGATCGTCCTCGATCACCCGGCCCAGGCCGAAGTCACCGATCTTCGCGTTGCCCCAGGCGTCGAAGAGCACGTTCTCGGGCTTGATGTTGTGGTGCGTGAGGCCCTGCTGGTGCGCGGCGCGCATCGCGTAGGAGAGCTGCAGGAAGTAGCGCATCGCCTGGGGCACCGGCAGCCCCTTGCCGCCCGCGGCGTCCAGCTTCTCCCGCAGGCTGCCCTTGAGCAGCTCCATCACGAAGTAGGGGCGCGCCACGTCGGTGTTCTGATCGAGCACCTGCACGATGCCGGGGTGACGCACCTGGGCCTGCGCGCACAGCTCCTTCTTGAGGCGCTTGATCACCTCGCCCCGCTGCAGGAACGAGAAGTAGCCGAAGATGTCCTTGAGCTCCTTCACGCACACGTCGAGGCCCAGGGCGTTGTGCTTGCCGCGGTACACGGTGCCCAGCGGGCCCGAGCCCAGCTGATCGTTCTTCTGGTAGCGCAGGTCGAGGTCCTGCCCCTTCGACTGCGAGCCCAGGCCCGGCGAACCCATGCCCGAGGGGCTGGAGACCGCGGCGGTCAGCTGCATGGGCGCGGGCGGCGGGGGCGGCGGGTTGCCGTAACCACCACTGGCGCGGACCTCGGGAGCGGTGACCTGGGGGAAGTCATCTTGAGCAGGCTTGCGACCACCACGGGGCGGGGGCTGAGGCATGGGGTTCGACTCCAGAACGATGTCGGTAGCAGGCAGCGGGGGAGGCGCGAAGGTCTGCGCCTGGGGGCTCGGGTAAGCCGGCTCGTCGTCGAGCGGCGGAGGCGGGGGCCCCTCGGAGATCTGATCGGCGAAGAAGTCGGAGATCTCGCCGCCGAAGCGGTCGACCTCTTCGCCCGAGGTCACGCGATCGCCCTGGTCGGTCAGCTTGAGCTGGGCCTCGCGATCCATCGCGATGTAGTGGAACTTGCGCAGGAAGAAGAAGTAGCTGTCGAACTCGAGCGACACCGAGTTCTCCAGCGACATCTTCACGTCCGCGAGCTTGTTGGAGCGGCCCAGGCGCACGTTCTCTTTGAGGCTCTTCAAGATGAAGAGCGCGTCACCGCTCACTTTGTCCCGCGTCGTCTCAGCCATGGTTGGTCACTTGAGGTGCAAGAGCTGCTTGACGGTGTCCATCACTTCGGCGAACCGCACCGGCTTCTTGAGGAAGACGTTCACGCCGAGCTTCATCGCCTTTTCGCGCGCGTCGGTGCCGCCGGCGGAGATCGCCACCACGGGGATCTCCGCGAGCGCGGGCGTGGCGCGCATCTTCTCGATCAACTGAAAGCCGTCCATCACCGGCATGTAGAGGTCGGTCATCACCAGCGAGAAGCTGGCGTCCGTCAGCATGGCCAGCGCCGCGTGCCCGTCAGCGGCGAAGTGCACCTCGAGCCCGGTGGTGCCCTTGAACTCGTTGGCCGCCAGCTTCTTGAGCACGTAGCTGTACATCTCGATGATGTGCGGGTTGTCCTCGACGATCAGCACCCGCACCCCCGGAGGGGCTGCGGCACTCGGCCCGGGACTTTGGGTCTGCTCGGTGCTCATTCGAAGTATCGAGGGTTTATTCGATTGTGACGGGGCAGGGAAAGATTGATCCACCTCCCGGCGTGCTACATCACGATTCCTCCTGAGGTGTGCATGCGTCAGTCGCTGTGGAGCGTGTTCTTCTTTCTCTTCGCAGCGGCCTGCGGAGCGCCCTCGGTCGGCGCCCCCTGCACTGCCAACGACACCGTCACCTGCAAGTCGCCCACCGAGGTGTACGCGTGCATCGGCAGCAAGTGGGCGATCGCCTCGTGCGGCGGCCCGCAGGGCTGCACCGACGCCACCGTCTTCAACTGCGATCTGTCGCTGGCGACCGCGGGCAACGCCTGCCCCCCCTGGGCTGAAGGCCGCACCGCCTGCCAGGCCGTTCCGCCCGCGCTGCTGACCTGCCTGGGCGGCAGCTGGCAGCGCACCAGCACCTGCAGCGGCAGTTGCTCGATCGCCAGCGGCGCACCTCAGTGCCTCAACAGCGGCACGGGCGGTGGCGGTGGCACCACGGGCGGGGGCGGCGGCACCACCGGCGGCGGAGGAGGCACCACAGGCG
>VFKJ01000314.1 GCA_009885595.1 Myxococcales bacterium
CATGAACCAGGGTGAGTTCGATCTCCTCGCCGCCGCCTCGACCCTGACGCTCGCGCTCGGGCTCTCTTTCGGCATCTCCGCGCTCTACACCGCGACCTACCAGGGGGTGGGCTACCTCAAGGGCTTCGCCCAGACACTGGCGCTGGCGGGGCTGGCGAGCGCGACGGTGATGCTGTGCGTGGGCGACAGCATCGCGCGCGGCATCGGCATCTTCGGCGCCGTCAACCTGGTGCAGGTGCGCAGCACCATCAAGGACACGCGCGACCTGATGTTCGTCTTCATCACCCTGGCGGCCGGCGTGGCCTGCGGCGTGGGCGCCTGGGCCGTCGCGCTGCTCGCCACCGGGCTCTTCGCCATCGCGATCCTCTTTCAACACTTCAGCGACTTCGGCGCGCGCAAGGGCGTGTCGGCCGTGCTGCGGGTGAAGGTGGGCACCTCGGCGTTGATGGCGCTGCCCGCGGTGCTCGCCAAACACACCACCCGCGCGGTGCTCTCGAGCTCGCGCAGCCTGGGAGAAGAAGGCGCCGAGCAGACCTACCAGCTGCGCCTGAGTGGCACGCCCGCGCAGGCGGCGCTGCTGGCCGAGCTGCCCGGCATGGGCGCGACCGAGGCCTCGTTGCTGCTGCAGGACGACTCGCTGGAAGTCTGAAGGCGCCATGAAGAACGTTCGGGAAGTACGCCTCAAGCTCGTGTTCGCGGCCCTCTGCCTGGCCTTGGGCTTCTGGCTGCTCAACGCGCAGGGCGGGCTCGCGGGCGCGTCGGTGCCCGCCTACGTGGAGAGCATCGACCACGCGGTGGCCCCCGTGGTCACCGGCCGCATCTCCGAGGTGCGGGTGAAGCTGGGCGAGGCGGTGAAGGTGGGCCAGGTGCTCCTCACCCTCGAGGACAGGGCGGTGCGCCTCGAGCACGCGCGCGTCGAGAGCGAGCTGGCGCAGCTCGAGGCCGACCTCGCCGCGCAGGAATCGATTCAGAAAGGGCAGCTGGTGGAAGGCGTGCTGCGCAGCTCGTCCGCCCTCGCGGATGAATCGGCCGCGCGGTCCGAGGCCGACAGCCTCAAGCTCGAGCTCGAGCGGGTGGAGCGGCTGCGCGCCGACAAGCTCGTCGACGCGACCACCGAGACCACCGTGCGGCGCGAGTACCTGGCGGCGGCGGCGCGGGTGAAGGTGTTCGAGAAGCGGCGCACGCAGCTGCCCGAGCTCTACGCCTCCAACGGGCCGAGCGTGGTGCAGTCCCAGGCCACGGCCCGGCTGCAGCCCTACCGGGAGGCGCTCAAGGCCAAGCGCGCCTCGCTGGCGGAGCTCGACTGGCAGCTCGCGCAGTACGAGGTGAAGGCGCCGGTCGATGGCATCGTGGGCCTGCTGGTGCACCCCGTGGGCGACGTGGTGGCTGCGGGCACCGAGGTGGTGCGGGTGGTGCGCGGCCGCCCGGGACACCTGGTGGCCACGGTGCCGGAAGAGCGGGCGCGGGGGCTCGTTCCCGGAATCGCGCTCACCGTGCGCGCGTCGCGTGGGCTGATGAGCCAGAAGCTGGTGGGCCACGTCGTCGAGGTCGGCCCCTCGGTGGAGCAGCTGCCGGTGCGCAGCTGGCTGTCGCCGCAGTGGCCTCGCTGGGGAAGGCGCGCCGTCATCCAGGTCGAGGGTGACGTGCAGTGGCAGGCGGGAGAGCGGCTCTATGTGCAGTTCTAAATTCTCCCTCTCCCCCCAGGGGGGAGAGGGTCGGGGAGAGGGGTGACGAAAGATGATCACCTGCACCCTCACCCTCCTCCTCCTCGCTGCCGCGCCCGAGGTCGCCCTCGACGACGCGCTCGCCCTCGCCCTCGAGCACAACGCCGAGCTTCGGGTCACGCGCGCGCAGGTCGAAGTGCAGCACGCCTCCATCCCGCTCGCGCACGACTGGGAGATGCCCAAGCTCCGCGCGCAGATAAACGACGTGGAAAACCTGCCCACCGGCACCTTCACCTGGGCCAGCGGCATCAGCTGGCGGCCGCCGAACCCCTGGGAATGGAAGAACGGGAGCGACGCCGCCGAAGCCCGCTACGTGCAGGCGCGCTACGAGCTGGCGGCGAGCAGCTGGCAAGTGATGAAGAACGTGCGCCTCTCCTGGCTCGACGTCTCGGGAGCCGCGGCGCACGAGCGCCTGGCCCGCGACACGGTGGCCAGCCGCGGCAAGTTGCTGGCGGTGCTGCGCCGTAGGCTCGAGCAGGGCGGCGGGACACAGGTCGAGGTGAACCTCGCGCAGCTGGGAGAGACCGACGCCCGCCAGGATCTCCTCCGCTGGCAAGGCGCGGGGCTCAAGGCCGCGCAGTCGGTGGCGTACCTGGTGGGGCAGGCGGTGACGCCGATCCCCTCGACGCTCTCCAGCGAGCCTCCCGCGCTGCCGGACCTCGGCGCGCTGATGAAGCGACTCGAGGCCCAGCCGAAGCTCGAGGCGCTGCGCACCAAGGTGCAGGTGACGCAAGCCGAGCAACGCAACGCAGGCGCGAAGCGTCTGCCCTGGCCTGAGGTCTCAGTCAGGTTTCGTCAGAAGCGCAGCGACACGCCGCCAGACGAGGCAGTGCAGGTCGGCCTCACCGTGCCGCTGGGCATCACCCCCGCCCCGCAGCTCGAGGTCGCGCGCGCGGTGACGGTGCGGGCGCAGGCGCAGCTCGACGCGGAGCGCGCGCAGCTGCGGGCCGAGCTGCAGATCCTCCACTCCCGCGCCGAGGGCCTGCGCGCCCGCTGGCTCGCCTTCGAGTTGGACTACCGCACCACCCTCGAGAGCCACCGCGCCCTGCAGAGCCGGGTGCTGGCCGAAGGCACGCTCGACCCCACCGTGCTGCTCGCCGCGGATCGCCTGGCCATCGAGCTCGAGCACAAGCGGCTCGAGGTGCAGCTCGACCTCGCGCGCACCCTGGTCGAGCTCGAAGGCATCGCCGGACCGCCCTGAGCTCAGAAGACCGCGTACCCGAGGCCGGCCAACTGCAAGTTGAACCATAAACCATGCACTAATAGTGTTTGTGCATGTTATATGTCTCTTCATGATTCCCTTCCTGGTCGAAGAGAGCGTGCGCCGGTTGGGCCAGAACATCGCCATCGCGCGAAAGCGCCGCCGTCTGACCCAGACCGAATTGGCGAGCAAGGCGGGCCTGACCCGGCTGCTGTTGTCGCGCCTCGAGCGGGGTGCGCCCACCACGGGAATCCAGGCGTACTTCTCGGCGCTGTGGGCGCTTGGGCTGGAGCGCGAGTTCGCGAACCTGGCCTCGCCGGACAACGACGAGGAGGGCAAGCGGTTGGAGCGGCTGCGGCTGCCTGCTCGGGCGCGGAAGGTCGAGGAGGCGTGGGATGAGGAGTGATCGTTGTTACGTCTTCATTCAACTGCCTGGCTCGGTGGAGGTCGTTCCGTGCGGCCATGTTGTCATTGGCCCAGAGCGCGGGGCTTCGGGTCGCCGAGCACC
>VFKJ01000839.1 GCA_009885595.1 Myxococcales bacterium
CGCAGCGGCAAGCAGGCGTTGCCGGTGGGGCTCAAGCAGCTCTGGAGAGCCGAGCTGGGGGTGATCGATCGCTGCGTCACCTGCCACCTGGCGATGGGAAGCGCGGAGCCGCTCGAAGGAGATCCGCTCTTCGCGGCGCACCCGCCGATTCCGCACGAGCCGCGCGAGCTGGGCTGCACCCCCTGCCACGGCGGCCAGGGCCGGGCGACCACGCGCAGCGATGCTCACGGGCCCACCTCGACCGGCGCGCAGCCGATCTCCGATCGTCCGCACTTCGAGGCGGGCTGCGGGACCTGCCACACCGGGCTCAAGACGCCCTCGCCGGCGCTGGTGGAGAAGGGCGAGAAGCTCATCAAGGACTACGAGTGTCTGAGCTGTCACAAAGAGCCGGGGGCGCTCTCCACCGTGGGCCTGAAGGGGCTGGGCGACGCGTGGCACGATCGGCACGCGGGGCTCACCTCGAACGGGCTCACCTTCATCCCCCTGGCGGAAGAGGACGTGCCCGCAGTGACGAGCGCGTTGAGCACGCGAGTCGGGGCGCCGCGGTTGATGGCCGGTAAGCAGCTCGTCGCGAAGCTGGGCTGCCGCGGCTGCCACGAGATCAACGGGGTGGGCATCGAGGGCGAAGAGGGACCCGACCTCGAAGAGGCGATGCCTGCGCGTGACAACCTGAGCACGGCCGAGCAGGCCCAGTGGCACCGCGCGCATCTGCTCGACCCGCGCAAGCTGACCAAGGACAGCCGCATGCCAAGGCTGGGGTTGAGCGAGGCAGAGGCCGAGCTCGTCACCGTGTTCCTGTTCTCGCTGCGGCCGCGCGCGCTGGGCGAGGCCCAGCTGCCGATCGATCGCCTGCGGACCTCACGGCTGGGCGAGCGCGACTTCGCCACCGATGGCGCCTCGCTCTACGCCGCCTTCTGCTCGGCGTGTCACGGGGCCTCGGCAGAGGGGCGGCTCTTCGAGGCCACCGAGCAGCGCATTCCTGCGCTGGCGAACCCCGTGTTCCTGGCGCTCGCCGACGACGAGTTCCTGCGCAAGACGATTCGCCACGGCCGCCCGGGTCGCCGCATGCCTTCCTGGGACAAGCCGGGCCGGCTGAACCCGAAGGAAATCGACGCGCTGGTGGGGTGGCTGCGCGGGCTCGAGCCCCCCGCTCCCGCCTTCGTTCCCGAGGCTCCCGCGGTGACCCCTGAGGCGGGCCGCGCGGCGTTCGCCCAGAGCTGCGCTCCCTGCCACGGCGCCCGCGGAGAAGGCAGCGAGGTGGCGCCGCCGCTCGCTGCGCTGGACAACGAGGTGACCCGCACTGATGACCGCATTCACGGCACCCTGGCGATGGGCGTCGCGGGAACGGCGATGGGCTCGTTCCGGACGATGCCGCCGGCGCAGCTGCGCGGCGTGATCGCGGCGGTGCGGGAGCTGCCGAGGCTCGAGCTGTCCCGCGCAAAATGGAAGGTGGGCGTGGGAGACCCGGCGCGGGGTGAGGCGCTGTACCGCGAACACTGTGTCAGCTGTCACGAGCCCGCGACGGGGAAGGAGATCTCGCAAGGGCCCCACATGCTCAGCCCAGCGCTGTTGTCCGTGGCCGGTGACGGCTACCTCACGGGCACCATCATCCGCGGCAGGCCGGGGCGGGACATGCCGGCCTTCGGCGTCGCCGGCGAGAAGCACGCGCGGCTCGAGCCCTCGAAGGTCGTAGACGTGGTCGCCTTCCTGCGCTCGAAGGCGCCGCCGCCGGTGCCGATGGTGAAGAAGGAGCCATGAGGCACGCAGCTCCTGCTGCGTTGGGCCGGCTGATCGAGCACTGGCGCGCTGACGCCGGTGGCACCTACCGCACCTGGTTCCTCTGGGAGGAGCGGCTCAAGAACTTCCGCTCCATTCCGCCGCGGGCTGCAGGTGGTGATCGAAGAGATCAAAGCCGGCACCTTCGGCGCGGCGGCGCGCGCGTCACTGCTTGACCAGTTCGACGCGCCGGTTCTGCGCCTTGCCCTCTTCGGTGGCGTTGTCACCGACCGGTTTGGTGTCGCCGAAGCCGTCGGTCTTGAGTCGCTTGCCGTCGACGCCCTTCGTGACGAGGTACTTCTTCACGCTCTCCGATCGCTTCTTCGAGAGCGTGAGGTTTGCCTTCGCGCTGCCCGCGTTGTCGGTGTGCCCGTCGATGGACAGCTTGAGCGTCGCGTCGGCCTTGAGCAGCGCGAGGATCTCCGCGAGCACGGGGTCGGACTCCTTCTTGAGCGTGTCCTTGCCCGTGTCGAAGAGAACGCCGTGGAGCGCGATGCGCCCGTCCTTCTTGAGCGCCTCGGCCATGTCGGTCGCGGAGACCTCGAGCTGCTGCACCATCTCCTTCTCGTCGATGAGATAGAAGAGCACCTGCTGGGCGTCGTTGTTGATCACGAGGTGCAGCCACCGCTCGGCCTTGCCCTTGAGTGGCATCTTGATCACGCCCTCGCCTCCGCTCGAGTCGAGTTGCTTGAGGACCGTCGAGCCGCCCTTCTTCTTGAACGCGTTCTCGTAGTTGCGGAAGAACTCGAGGGGACTGGGGACCTTCGCGCCCTCCTTGATGGAGTAGCTAATCTCCCAGCTGGCGCCTTCCTTCGTGACGCTCCCGCCCTTGCCGTCGTTGAAGTCGTGCGCGC
>VFKJ01000203.1 GCA_009885595.1 Myxococcales bacterium
GCGGGGTGGCGTACTTCGCGGCCTCCACGATGATCAAAGGAAGCCCCGCGTTCGCAGAGGCCTTCGCGAAGGCGAGCCAGAACGACGAGGTGAAGGAAGCGCTCGGCTCGCCCCTGACGCCGGGGCTGGGCCTGAGCGGCTCGATCAAGGAGAGCAACGGCAAGGGCAACGCCGACTTCACCGTTCCGCTTTCAGGGCCGAAGGGCTCGGGCAGCCTGAACGTGACGGCGCGGAGCAGCGGGGGCGTGTGGAAGTTCCAGCGCATCGAGGTGGAGACGGGCGGGAAGACCATCGACGTGCTCGCGGCGGAGCAGAAAGACGAGCTGCCGCCGGCCGATGAAGACGAGCCGCCCCCCGAAGAGCCCGAAGGAGAATGACCCTGATCTCCCTCTCCCCCGCGGGGGAGAGGGTCGGGGAGAGGGCTTGACCACGCACATGTTCAACCGACTCCCACTGATCGTGTTCGCGCTGCTCACCGCGTGTGGACCGCTGACTCCGCTCAGAGACGCGGGCAGCGGAGGAGGAACCGCGACCGGCGGAGGAGCCGCAACCGGAGGAGGAGCCGCGACCGGCGGAGGAGCCGCGACCGGAGGAGGAACCGCGACCGGAGGAGGAACCGCAACCGGCGGAGGAACCGCGACGGGCGGAGGAACCGCGACGGGCGGAGGAACCGCGACGGGCGGCGGTGGCGGCGACACCTGCACCGGCTGCGTCGCCCCCGTGAACGCGACCCCCCTCTGCGCCGACGGCGGCTGCGACTTCCTCTGCCTCCCCTCCTTTCATCGCTGCGGAGATCACTGCGCCGCGGACGACTCGGTCGCCGAGTGCGGCGCGAGCTGCTCCACCTGTCCCGACAACGGCGGCCTCGCCACCTGCGTGCAGAACGCCTGCGACTTCACCTGCGCCGCGAACCAGGCGCGCTGCCAGGGCCAGTGCGTGACCGCGTCCGACACCCAGTGTGGAGCCACCTGCCTCGACTGCGGCGCCGGCGCGAGCTGTCGCGCGGGCGTGTGCGAGCTCCAGTGTCCCGCGGGCCAGGTGGGCGTCGCCGGCCGCTGCGTGGCGGGGCGGGAGGTCGAGGTCGGGCTCTTCCACGGCTGCGTGCGCCACGACGGCGGGGTGGTGTGCTGGGGCGTGGGCAGCACCGGCGCGCTTGGCAGCGGCCCCTACGACGGCGGCCGCACCCCGCGCTTCGTGTCGAGCCTGGGCGAAGTGGCCTCGCTCTCGCTGGGTGACAACTTCAGCTGCACGCACCTGCCCTCGGGCGCGGTGCGCTGCTGGGGCGACAACCAATTCGGCCAGGTCGGCAACGGCGGCAGCCAGGCCGCCTTCACGCCAGCGCTCACGCTCGCTGGCAACGTCGCCACGCTCACCACCGGCGCGCGGCACGCGTGCGTGCTGTTCGACGACGCGGGCACCTCGTGCTGGGGCAACGGCACCGCGGGGCAGCTCGGAGACGGGCTGACCACGCTGGGCGTTCGCTCACCACAGCCCACCAGGCTCGATGCGGGCGCGGTGTCGGTCTTCGCCGGGGACAACGGCGGGTGGGCGGTGCTCGCCGACGGCGGGCAGTGGTTCTGGGGCGACGACAGCCTCACGTACTCGCCCGCGCCGCGCGCGCTCACGGTGACCGATGGTGGGCTGCGCTCGGTGGTGGCGGGCGCGAATCACGCCTGCGCGATCCGCGCGGACACCGGCGTGCTCGAGTGCTGGGGCCGCGGCCTCGAAGGCGCGCTCGGGTACGCGGTGGGCACGGCGACCGCGCAGCCGGTGCGGCCGGTGCCGGGGCTGGGCCCGGTGCTCGACGTCTGCACCGGGCTCAACTTCTCCTGCGCGCTCATTCCCGACGGTGGCGTGCGCTGCTTCGGGGCGGGGGGAAGCGGCGAGCTGGGCAGCGGCAACTTCAATCCCTCGTCGACGCCGGTGGCGGTCGACTCACTCCCCGCGGCGCGGCAGCTCGCGTGTCATCACCAGTTCGCCTGCGCGACCACCGGGGCGGGGTTGTACTGCTGGGGTGACAACAGCCTGGGTCAGCTCGGCGCGCCCAACCCGATGACCTCCGCGTCGCCGGTGCTGGTGCCGATGCCCTGAGTTCGGCCCCTCTCCCCGACCCTCTCCCCCGTGGGGGAGAGGGAGAACTACTTGCCCAGCCGGCTGGCCGCCTGGACCACGAGTGACTCGGGCCAGGTGTCCGGCCCGAAGCGGCCGAGGATCTCTCCGCCGTTCCTGGCGCTGAGCACGAACGGGCCGCGGTTGCCGGCGGCCAGGGCGTAGGCGCCGGCAGGCTTGGTCACCTGCACGGTGCCCCCGGTCTTCGCCATCGATCCAAACAGCACCTTGGAAACTTTCAGCTCCACCACCTGGCGCGCGGCCGGGTGCGGCGTGCTGGTGGCGTTGGGATCTCCGCTGGCAGGCGCCTGAGGATCCTGGGTGATCACCCGGCTCACTTCGGCGATCACCGCGGCGTCCGCACCCGGGAGGACTTCGTCGATCGACTCAGGAGGCTTGGCCATGGCAGGTGCTCAGGCGTTGACGATGTGGACCGCGCGGTAGAGCTCGGCGAACTTGCTCAGCTCGATGCGGAAGAAGCCGTCGTTCTTGCCGTCGCTGCCGTGCTCTGACTGGCCCCAGGGGTTTCTGACCTTCACGTACTTGGTGCCGTTCTCTTCCTCGACGCCCATCACCGAGTACGCGTGGTGCGCGTAGACGCCGGTGTTGGTGTACTTCGCGGCGTCTTCGGTGCCGTAGGTGCCCGCGGCCATCGGCTGCTTGTTGGCGGCGGCCGTCTTGATCATCTCGTAGACGCGGTCCTGGTTGGCCGCCGAGATGTTCTCGTACTTGTAGCCCTTGCCCATCACGTCCGACATCACCTGGCCGGCGACGCCGCCGTTGCCGATCGAGTCGTAGCTGCCCTTCCACTGCGCGTAGGCCTTCTCGATCAGGGGGAACCAGAGCTCCATCTTGTCGGGCGCGGTGGAGCCGCCGAGGCTGCCGCCGTAGATTGGGCCGCCGTAGCTGCGGGCGTAGAGATCGCCGTCGACCTTGATCTCCACCGGGCGGGAGGCTGCGCCGGGGGTGAACTTCACGGTGTACGTGCCGTCGCCGTTGTCCTTGATCATGTTCTTGATCACGTCAGGACGGGCCGAGGCGACCGCCGCCATCGCCGCGGGGAAGTAGCAGTTGCCGATCGCGCCCTGGCGCACGTCGTCGGCCTTGGGCTCGTCGATGAACAGCGGGCCGGTGAAGCGCTCGAGCTTGAACCTGGGCGTCCCGTCCGCGTTCATCTCGTCCTTGTGCATCTTGGGATCCGGCAGGTTGACGCGGTTACCGCCGTTGCTGCCGCCCGGGACCTTGAGCGAGCCCGCCACGGTGGCGAAGTCGAGGTTGTTGGCGCCGTCGCTGCCGGCCACCTTGAACTCGTCGCCCGCCTGGCCCTTGAGCTTGAGGCCCTCGGGGATCGAGCCGTTGTCCGTCGCCTTCACCTGCGTCTTCTCGCCGGTGCGCACGTTGGTGAACTGGAGCATCGCGCCGGGCTCGGTGAGCGGGCGCGCGGTGTTGTGGGTGACGGTGATGCCGTCGGTTCCGACCGCGAGGTCCATGCGCTCGAGGTTGACGATCGCGTTGCGGCTGTCCTTGGGCTCGATGCCCTTGGCCTGGATGGTGAGCCAGTCGCTGGTGCTGCCGTCGGCGGCGCGGGTGCGCATGCGGATCATGTCTCCTTCGCGCACGTCAGGCATGGTGCCGAGGAACTTGCCGCTGGCGTCGGCGGTGCCGATCACCACGGTGTCGGCGAGGTGCAGGCGGCCGGCGGGCGCCGCGGAGAGGTTGATCGCCTCGATGGTCTCGCCGGCCTTGGCGAGGCCCGCGATGCCGTTCTTCTGATCGCCGGTGATGGTGAGCGGGCCGAAGGTCTCCTGCAGCGGGGCCTTGCCGACCAGCGCCTCGAGGAAGTTCTTCGCGCCGGGTTCCATCTGGAAGCCCGACTTGGTGAGGAGCTGGCCCAGATCGCTCTTCTCGTTGTTGGTCAGGCCCTTCGCGGCGAGGTCGAACTGCTCCTTGCGCGTGATGCCGGGCCTTGTGAGCTGGGTCTTCACCTTGTCGCCGCTGGCGTGCGCGCCGTCGCCCACCGCCGCCAGGATGTCGATCACGTTCGAGTCGGTGATCTTCGGGCTCGCCTCCCGCTGGAGGTTCTCGGTGAAGCTGCGGATGCGGCTGTCGGAGATTCGCATGGGCATGGGGGGCTCAATCCTCGAACGGTCAGCGTTGGGTCACAACGCTCCATTATCGACCGGGCGCGTCACAGAGTTGTGCGCAGATGTGGGCTTACCTGGAATGAAATGGAATACCGGGCACTTGCATCGACAGCCGCTGTCCGGCGTCCAGCTGGCCCAGGAAGCCCAGCAGCCCATCGAGGATGGTGAAGGGGTGGGGCGGGCAGCCCGGAATGAAGAGGTCGACCGGCACCGCCGAAGC
>VFKJ01001100.1 GCA_009885595.1 Myxococcales bacterium
TTATTGGAGAGAGGAATAACCATGGCTCGCGTTCTCGGTCTCGACCTCGGGAGCTACACCCTCAAGGCGGTGGTGGTGGAGACCACCTACCGTGGCGCCACGGTGAAGAACTACTTCACCACCCCGGTGCCGCCCGACGGCGAGAAGCTCGACCGGCTCAAGGCCGCCTTGCCCAGGCTGCTGGAACAGGGCGCCGGCCTGGTGGACTCGGTGGTGGTCTCGCTGCCCGGCACCACCCTGGCCACCCACCCCATCTCCCTGCCCTTCAGCGACGCCAAGAAGATCGAGTCGACGCTCGCCTTCGAGGTGGAGAGCCAGCTCCCCTACGATCTCGACGACGCGGTGTTCGATCACCAGATCGCGTCCTCGGACGACAAGGGCGCGCAGCTGCTGGTGGGCGTGGCGCGCAAGACCGAGCTCAAGCCGATGCTCGAGGCGCTGCGCGAGGTGAAGCTCGACCCGCGCATCGTCACCCACGCGGGCCTCGTCTACCAGAACCTGCTCGCCGTCCTTCCCCCCACCGTGGTGGAGGCCGAGGCCGCGGTGGCCGTGCTCGATCTGGGTCACGAGCGCTGCAACCTCGCCATCGGCAAGCCCGGCGGCGCGGTGGAGTTCGCCCGCACCTTCGCCGGGGGCGGCTGGTCGCTCACCAAGGCGCTCAGCAACGAGTTCAAGGTGAGCCTCGCCGACGCGCAGGCGTGGAAAGAGGAGCACGGCGCGGTGGGCGCAGAGGTGGTGGGAGCCGAGGCCGAACGCGCGGCCGGCGCCTTCATGCGCGCCCTCCAGCCCGTGCTCAGGGATCTGCGCTCGACCCTCAAGTCCTACGACTCGCGCTCGAACCACCGGCAGATCGGCGCGCTGTTGCTGTGCGGCGGTACCGCGAAGCTGCGCGGCCTCGCCGAGCAGCTGGGCCGCGATCTGAACCTGCCCACCAGGATGCTCGAGCTGCCCGCCGAGACCCGCGAGGTGGTCGGCATCGGCCGCCCCGAGGCCGCCCAGGCCTACGCGCTCGCGCTGCGCGGCACCGCCACCGGGACGAAGGCGCCGCGCTTCAACCTCCGCAGGGGGGAGTTCGCCTTCAAGAGCGACTTCGACTTCGCCTCCGACAAGCTCGGCCAGCTCGCCGCCTTCGCGGTGGTGTTGTTCGTGCTGCTGATCGCCAGCGGCATCGTGCGCAACTCGGTGCTGGAGCGCCGGGAAAAGCAAATCGACGCGGTGCTCTGCGACGTCACCCAGCGCATCCTGGGCAAGTGCGAGAAGGACTTCACCATCGCCCTCTCGCTGCTCAAGGGCCAGGAGAGCCCCGCGGCCGGCATTCCCCAGCGCAGCGCGGCCACCCTGCTCGCCGAGCTCACCTCGCGCGTCCCGCCCGACATGCACGTCACCTTCGACCAGGTGACGATCGATCTCGACCGCATCTCGCTGCGCAGCGAGACGGAGAACTCCAAGGCGCTCGAGGAGCTGATCGCCGCGCTCAAGACCTACAAGTGCTTCAAGGAAGTGAACGAGGGCCGGGTGGAGAAGAGCAAGGACGGCACCAAGGTGCAGACGCGGCTCGACATTCAGGTCGAGTGCCCGAATGACACGGAGGCACCCCAGGGATGAGCGCCATCACCGATCTGCAGGCGACGATTCAGACCTCCTTCGCGGCGCTGTCTTCCCGTGAGAAGCGCATGGTGGGTGGCGCGGGCCTCGCCGTGGCCGTCTTCGTGGTGTTCATGGTGACGTTCTCGTTCAACTCCAAGGCCGACTCGATCCGCCGCCGCACGCAGGAGAAGATCGTCAAGCTCGACGAGGTGCAGACGCTCGCCACCGGCTACCGCGACGCCAGGAGCAAGCAGGACGCGCTCGAGGGGCAGCTGCGCGCCTCGAACGTGCGCCTGGTCAGCTACCTGGAAGAGAAGGCCAAGCCCGTGGGCATCGAGCTGCCGTCGATCAACCCCAAGGCCGACGTGCCGCTCGAGGGCTCGAAGATCATCGAGAGCGCCGTCGAGGTGACGCTGACCGACGTGAAGCTGAACCGGCTGATCGACTTCCTGCAGGCGGTAGAGGCGGGCCCGGGCATCGTGAAGGTGAAGTACATGCGCCTCGAGCCTCGCCCCAACGTGGTGCCCGAGAACGGCACCGTCACGGCCTGGCTGACCGTCGCCACCTACAAGTTGAAGTGAGAGCGAACCCACCATGGCCGAGAAGAAGACCAGTCTGTGGAAGCGCATCGTCGGGTACACGCTCTTCGCGTTGTTCTCGCTGGTGGCGGCGTTCTTCCTGACCTTCCCCTACGAGGCGACCCGGGAGATCGTGCGCGCGCAGGCCCTCGCGCAGGGCTACGCGCTGAAGATCGGCTCGCTGGGGCCCGGGTTCTTCTCCGTGCGCGCCCACCAGGTGGAGCTCTCGAAGATCCAGACTGGTCCGGATCCCGTGCTGGGGGCCGACGCGCCCCCGCCCGTGCCGATGGTGATCGACTCGGCTTCGGTGGGGCCCTCGCTCTTCCCGCCGGGGATCGCGGTGAAGCTGAACCTGCTGGGGGGCGGCATCACGGCCCGAGTCAGCGGCCTGGGCAGCACCCGGCGCCTGCGAGTCGACGTGGAGGATCTCGATCTCTCCAAGGGCAACCTGAAGGCGTCCTCGGGCATCGACCTTTCGGGTGAAATCGAAGCGCACCTCGATGTCTGGGTGCCCTTCGCCTCGGCCGCGCCGAACCTGCCCCCCGAGCCCGATCTCGCGCAGGCCTCGGGCACGATGATCCTCGAGACCAAGGGCCTCGCCATCAACGGCGGCACCGCGAACATCACCATCGCCCAGTTCGGCCCCGACCCCACGCCCGTGGATCTGCCGAAGATCCTGCTCGGTGAGCTGAGCGGCAAGCTGAAGATCGAGAAGGGCGCCGCCACCATCGAGGACTTCAAGTCGAAGAGCGCGGATCTCGAGATCAAGGTGGGCGGCACGATGAAGCTCGCCAAGCGCCTGGAGTACTCGGAGCCGAACATCGAGGTGCGCGTGAAGCCCGACCCCGAGTTTCAGAAGCGGCTGGGGCTGCTGGGCAGCGCGCTGTCGATGATCGGCGCCGACCCGCAGGATCCCACCTGGCGCCTGGGAAGGCTCACCGGGTACCTGGGCCGGCCGCAGTTCCGCTGAGCATCGGTTATCCTTTGGTCATGGCTGCCCCGCAAATCGAGCTCGTCCCAGTGCCGCGAGGCTCCGTCAGCTTCCCGGTGGTCCTCCGCCCGCCGAGAGGCTTCAAGGCGTCACGCCCTTCCACCTGGCCTATGGTCGAGGGCCGCCTCGAGTATTCGAAAGGAAGCCTGCTCTACATGCCCCCCTGTGGTGAGGAGCAGTCGTCGGTCGCAGCCTCCGTCGCCTGGGTCCTGGTGGATTGGGCTCGGCGGACTCCCGGGTTCGACGTCGGTGGCAACGAAGCGGGCGTGATCCTCGATGGCGAGGTCCGCGGGCTCGACGGGGGCGTCTGGAAGAGCACGGGGAAGAAGCGGTCGAATCGGTTCAGAAGAAGCGCACCTGTCCTCGCCGTCGAGGTGCAGGGAGAAGAAGAGACGGTCGACTCGCTCCGCGAGAAGGCGGGCTGGTACCTCGCGCACGGAACCAGCACGGTGTGGCTGGTGCTGCCGGGGGCCAACACCATCCTCGTGGTGACCGCTGCGGGAGAGAAGCGGGTGCGCCAGCGGGAGCGCCTCCCGGAGCCGGCCGGCCTGCGCGGGCTGCACCCCATGGCCTCCGACGTCTTCTGGCGATCGAGCTAAGGCGGAGCGGGCAGCGGCCCGTCGTCGGCCTGCTCCAGCACCACCACCGACAGCAGCGCCCCCTGCTGCTTCGCCAGCACCCGCACCACCCGGCGCTCCCTCACGAAGGCGCCGGGCTCGCGTTCCTTCCACCCGCCCGAGGGCAGCACCGAGCGATAGAAGTCGATCACCTCGGCTTGGGTGGCCTGCACGGTGAACGACAACCCGGTGGCGAACTCGACGTTGAAGGTGGTGGGTGACCTGGCGCCGGGGAAGACCGGCAGGCTGCCGCCGCCCCCCTGCTTGCGGTGCTGAAGGTCAGCCGCGCCCAGCACCAGCGTGCTGGTGCCGTCGGGCTCGGGCCAGCCGTAGACCAGGAAGCTCACCATCTGCACGTCGTCGAGCGCGACCACCCGCGGCAGCTTGAGCCCCTTGATGCGCCCCATCTTCGGCGGAATGAAGAACCCCGCCTCGGCGAAGCGCGCCGCGTAGTGCAGCAGCAGCCGATCGAGCTCCCAGCTCGACTTCGCCAGGTACACCACCACCGGCAACCCGCTGGCCTCGAGCTTCTTGCCCACCGGCACCAGCTGCAGCTGGCCGGGCACGTCCCACGAGAAGGGCACGGGGCCTGCGTCGGCGGGGGAAGCGGCGAAGAGCACCGCCGCCAACACGGCGAACGTCACGGGCAGTCCTTGCCGAGGAAACACCGGGGGTGCGTCATGCGCGGAACCATGCCCGAGCCCGCGCCGCCGGTGATGAAGTTCGGGGTGCCCTCCCCGCCCACGTAGTCCGTCATTCCCGACTCCGCGCCGGAGTAGCTGAAGTGGAACTCGCCGGCGCTGGTGGGGGCCGCGCCCGCGAACCGGGTGGCGAAGGCGACGCCCGCGCCCCCTCCCGCGACGAACATGCGGGAGATCATTCCGCGGTAGGGCGAGGCGGTGCAGCTGAGCTTGCACTCCTCGGTCTCTTCGTTCGCGAGGCCCCAGTCGTTGGTGAGAATGGCCAGGGTGCCGCGGCAGTTGCCGTTGGCCGGCAGGCCCATGCCGCACACCGGGATCGGGTCGCGCCGGACGATCGTCTGGTTGAAGAAGCCGCCGGTGTCCCGCTGCAGGAAGCGCCGCGGAATGTTGATCGCCTTCACCTTGGCGGACGCGGTGCACGCGAGCCCACCCACGTCGAGCATCAGGTTCGCCTCCATCGGGGTTTTTGAGGCGTGGAAGTTCAACGAGCCTTCCCTCGCGCAGGTCACCTCGACCCCGCTGCCCTCGGTGAGCGCGCGACCGATCACGTTGCCATTGGTGACGCTGCTGAGTCCGTTGAAGTCCTTGAAGCGGCGCTGCGCCATCGGGCCCACCCCGGTGGTGGTGTCGAGGGTGCGGTTGAAGGGGCTGAGGGTGGTGGTGCCATCGAGCTCGCGCGTCTGCACCCGGCGGCCCGACGCGTCCCAGATGGCGTAGGTCTGCGCGTCCTGCACCTTGAGCGAGAGCTGCGCGTACTCGGCCATGTGAATGCCGATCATCAGCACGCCCACGAAGACGATGCTCCCGAGCGCCAACTCCACCGTGGCCTGGCCTGTTTTTCTGGTCGCTCCGCCTCGGCCAGTCTTCCGCTGCGCTCCAGACTGTCTCGCGCGCCGTTCCGGCGCATCCGGCTCCGCTCCGGTTGCTCTCGCCGAGGTCATCAGTGGAGCCCCTGGTAGCCGACGTTGCGCAGCGCCTGGTACGCGTCGCGCTGGAACTTGAACTCGGGCGACGAGAGCGCGCGGTTGGCGTCGCGGGGCGAGTCGTCGACGTCGATGGGCGCCAGGGTGGCGCGCCAGAAGGGGTTGAGCAGGTTGGGGAACTCCTCCCAGTGATCGCGCCGGTGGTAGTACGCGATGCCCGTCGCCACCGCGCCCTGGTTGGCGATGTTGAGCCCGTTGCCCACCCGCGTGTGCAGCTGGCGCCCGCGGCCGTCCCACTCGCTGGCCGGGCCGGTGGCGCTGAAGGGGAACTTGAAGTGCAGCTCCCAGGGGAAGCGCTTCATCGTCAGATCGCGCTGCAAGGCGACCAGCACCTTGGGTTGGCCCCAGGCGTCAGCTTCCGATTCGGAGGGCTGGAAGCCGATGGTGCGCACCCACACCGAGGGGCACAGCGGGGTGCAGTCACCCATGGTGTGGTGCACGTCCTCTCCGGGCTCGTCGGGGTTGCCGGGCAGAGCAACGTGCTGATCGTTGAGGTCGAGCTCGTGGGTCGAGCGCACGAACGCAATGAGCGCCTGGGTCTGCGAGCACGAGCCGGCGGTGATGGTCATCGAGCCATGATCGTCGCCCCACGCTTCCGTGCCTTGAGGAGCGGTGCCGTGGGCCATGCGCGCAGCCCAGTAGGCGCTGCCCGACTTCGCGCCGAGCACCACGGTGATGCCCTGGTCTGAGGCGAGCTCGCGCAGCTTGGTCGCGACCAGCGGGGGCACCAGCGCTCTGCCGGTGACGAAGGGGTTGCCGCGCGAGCCCATCGCCGCCAGCAGCATGTTCTCGCTCCAGGTGGAGCGCAGGCACAGCCCCGTGCCCCCGGGCGCGTCACCGGTGAGCTGGCCGGCGCTGCTGCCCCCGAAGTCGCAGTCGAGCTCGCGCATGGTGACGCTTTGCGGGCTGTTCGGCTCTGCCCCGCGGCCGGTGTCCACCACCGAGATGTCGTCCTGACGGGAGAGCGCGACGATCTGGCGGGTGAGCTGCTGGGAGAGGATCTGGCGGTTGAACTCTTGGCGCAGGTTTCTGGGGCTGGCGCTGAACATGCTGTCAGACAGCTCGCTGCGGAGATCCGCGATGGTGCCCTGGATCTCTCGGGCCTCTTTGCCCGCCGGCACGTCCAGGGCACGCCACTGGGCCGCGGTGAAGTCCGCCGCCATCCAGGTGGCCACGTTGCTGCCGAAGTCCGACACCCTGGACCGGAAGCGAAGGTTCCGCGGGCGGCGCATGCACCCCTTGTTGTTCAGATCGACCGCGGCCTGGCGCGCGCCGTTGGCCATCGCGCGGGCGTAGGCAGTCCACGAGAGGAGCGACTCGTCGGCGGCCATCGCCACCCAGTGCGAGACCTCGAGGCGGTTGACGGCGGCCATGTTGTTGAAGGTGCGCGCGGTCATCACGGCGTTCGAGAA
>VFKJ01000401.1 GCA_009885595.1 Myxococcales bacterium
CTGACGACCAACCCGGCGTACGTCTACTTCCAGGCGGCAGGCACGACCGATCCGCGCGCCACCGCCACGCGCTACTGCTGCCCCTGAGGACCCAATGTCTCCCTCTCCCCCGCGGGGGAGAGGGTCGGGGAGAGGGCTTGAACCTTTCCCTTGCCTCACTCCGCCGTAGCGTGGTGAGTGCGCGCCATGGCTGAGGAATCGGAAGCAGAACGCAAGCTGTATGACGAGCGCGCGAGCAAGGCGAGGCAGCTGCAGGCGCTCGGCGTAAATCCGTATGGCAACGGTTTCCGCCCCGACTCACTTGCGGGAGAGCTGCACCAGAAGTTCGACGGCGTCGAGCCCGCGATCCTCGAAACGGAGAAGCCGGGCCCGTTTACGGTGGCGGGCCGCGTCGTTTCCATTCGGGACTTCGGCAAGGCCGCGTTCGTGACGATCCAGGACCGCTCTGGAAACTTGCAGGCGCACGTGCGCTTGAACGTGGTGGGCGACGAACAGTTCAATGTCTACAAGTTGCTCGACGTTGCTGACTTCCTCGGCGTGAAGGGCACGCTCTTCAAATCGAAGACCGGCGAGCTCACCCTGGCTGCCACCGAGCTGCGGTTCCTCGGCAAGGCGCTGCGGCCACTGCCGGGCAAGTTCACCAAGGGCGATGACGCCGAGGCGAAGGCCTGGGCCGAGAAGCAGGCGCTCGCCGACACCGAAGAGCGCTATCGCCGACGCTACGTCGATCTGCTCTCCAACCCCTCGGTGCGCGAGACCTTCAAGAAGCGCACGAAGCTGGTGCAGTTCATCCGCGACTACTTGAACGCGCGCGACTTCCTCGAGGTCGAGACGCCGATGATGCACACGCTCGTCTCGGGTGCCGCGGCCAAGCCCTTCAAGACGCACCACAACGCGCTGGACATGCCGCTGGTGATGCGAATCGCGCCCGAGCTGCACCTCAAGCGCCTGGTGGTGGGCGGCTTCGACCGCGTCTACGAGATCAACCGCAACTTCCGGAACGAGGGCCTGAGCACGCGCCACAACCCGGAGTTCACGATGCTCGAGTTCTACCAGGCGTACGCGACGTACGAAGACCTGATGGATCTCACCGAGGACATGATCTCCCAGGCGGCGGTGGCGGTCTGCGGCAGCTCGGTCGTGAAGTACGGCGAGCACACCATCGACTTCAAGAAGGGCTGGCCCCGCATCTCGATGGTCGACTCGATCATCGAGCGCGTGAAGGACCTGGGGCACAGCGACTTCGGCGACACCGAGAAGCTGCGCATGGTCGCCCTGCGCAAGGCCGACGAGAAGGAAAAGGCCGCCATCTCCACCATGAACAAGGGAGAGCTCATCGGCACACTCTTCGAGCAGTACGTCGAAGGCGACCTGGTGCAGCCCACCTTCATCACCCAGTTCCCGGTGGAGACCAGCCCGCTGGCGCGCCGCAACGACGCCAACCCCGCCGTCACCGATCGCTTCGAGCTCTTCTGCGTGGGCCGGGAGATCGCCAACGCCTTCAGCGAGCTCAACGACCCGGTGGACCAGGCCCAGCGCTTCCAGGCCCAGCTCGACGCGAAGGACCGCGGTCAGCAGGAGACCATGGACTACGACCAGGACTACATCCGCGCGCTGGAACACGGCCTTCCGCCCACCGCCGGTGAAGGCATCGGAATTGACCGCCTCGCCATGTTGTTGACGGACGCGCAGTCGATCAAGGACGTCATCCTCTTTCCGCTGCTCAAACCCCAGAAGTGACCCGAACCCGAACCCTCGCGCTGGCGACCCTGCTGCTGCTGCTCGGCCTGATCGAGCTGCTGGTGGGCCTGGTGCGGGCGGAGCTGCTTCAGCTCGCGATCGGTGATCTCGCCCTGCTGACCGTGGGGTGGGGCACCTTCCTCGAGGTGATCGGAGGCCTGGGCACCACCCTGGGGCACGCCGAGCTGGTCTCGAACCTGAAGGGCTACGGTTCTCCCGAGGCGCTCCCCTTCGCGCAGGTGCACCTGATCATCGGTGTGGTGGCGTGGATCCTCGGCTGGGCGGTGCTGGCGTTCACCTTGAAACAGGAGGTGGTGCAGAAGGTCCCCAGCCCCGCGTTCGGCAAGCCGCTGCACCCCCGGCTCGCCAATTACGTCGACTTCCACTGGGGCACGCTGGCGGCCTACGGGTTCGGCTTTCTGCTCTCCCAGCTCGCCTTCATCCGGCTCTACCTGGCGATCGTCGGCAAGGGCACGGTGCAGGGTGGGGTGGTGCAAGACGGCCTGCCCCCGGTCGTCGCCTTCGTGGTGGCGTTCGCCCTGGCGATGGCCATCGCCTTCGGGGGCGGCTTCCTCGGGGCGGCGAACTCGAAGCGGCTCTCCACGCCCGAGGCCACCATCGCGATGTTGTACTTCGGCCTGCCGGTGCCGGTGCTGCTGACGGCGATGCACTCGGTGCCGAAGCTGATGATCTCGGTCGGCATTCAGCTGCGCGAGGTCATCTACCTGTCGTCGCTCCTCGGGGAGAGCCGGCCGGAGCTCGGGTACTGGCTCGTCACCGCCGCGCTCTGCCTGGGCTTCTTCCTGGGCATCAACTTAGGCTTCGTGTCCACCTCGTCGGGGCGGCTCGATCTGCGCACCTCGTACGAGCTCTTCATCGCCTCTCGCCACGTCGCGGTGTTCCGCCCGCGGCTGCTGCTGAAGATCTTCGGCGTGCTGATCTTGGGCATCGTGCCGCCGCTGATCCTCTGGGCGATCATCTCCGCCGCGGAGAAGGTGGTCGAGCGCACCCGGATCAAGAAGCTCGGCCAGAAGGACCCGCTCGACGCCGCGGCCGCGCTCAACCAGCTCAAGCTCGACGAGCCCACGCCCACCGAGATGATGACCGAGCTGTCGGTCGGCGGCGTGGGCGTCGGCGTGATGGCCCTCATCATCGTGCTCTCGGTGATGAGCGGCTTCGAGGCCGACCTGCAGAAGAAGATCCTCGGCACCAACTCGCACGGCGTGGTCATGAAGTACTCGCCCGAGATGCCCGAGTTCGAAGACGTGCTCGCCAAGGTGGAAAACGTGCGCGGCATCGCCGGCGCCACGCCGTTCATCCTGAACGAGGTGATGATCTCGTCCGAGGGCAACATCTCCGGCGCGATGATCAAGGGCATCGACCCGAAGACGGTGGGGCGGGTGACCGATCTCCCCGAGTACCTCCAGCCCGGCGGTGAGCTCGAGTGGCTGTCGGAGCCTTCGAAGATCTCGAAGAAGCACCTGGCGCCCTTCAACGACCCCGCGTTCGACGGCAGGCCCGCGACGCCCGACGATCTGCCCGCGCCGAAGAGAGACGGGCCAACCGACATCGAGCGCGACCCTCTGCTCGAGCTCCCCGACGAGGCCGCGGAGGCCGAGATCGTGCTGCCCGGCATCATGATGGGCCGCGAGCTGGCCGCGTCCCTCAAGGTCGTGGTGGGCGATCGGGTCAACGTGGTCTCGCCCGTGGGCGGCGAGCTGGGTCCGCAGGGGCCGATGCCCAAGAGCAGGCCGTTCCGCGTGGCCGGCATCTTCTACTCGGGCATGTACGAGTACGACTCCAAGTTCGTCTACATCCACCTCAGCGAGGCGCAGACCTTCTTCAACATCAAGGGCGCCACGGGCATCGAGGTGAAGGTGACCGACGTCGACAACGCGCGCGGCACCATGAAGGCGGTCTACGACACCCTGCAGGGCTACCCCTACCGCACCAAGGACTGGGGCGAGATGAACCGCAACCTGTTCTCCGCGCTGCGGCTGGAGAAGCTGGTGATGGGCATCATCCTCTCCATCATCGTGATCATCGCCGCGGGCCTCATCGTCGCCACGGTGATCATGCTGGTGCTGGAGAAGCGCAAGGAGATCGCCGTGCTCAAGGCGCTGGGCGTGCCCGATGGCGGCATCGTGAAGATCTTCCTCACCGAGGGGCTGCAGATCGGCGTGGCCGGGAGCATCCTCGGGCTGATCTCGGGGCTGGCCTGGTGCCTCTTCATCGAGCGGGTGGGCATCAAGCTCGACCCGCAGGTCTATTACATCCCCTCGCTGCCGGTGCGCATCGAGCCCTTCCAGACCGCGCTCTCCGTGGTGGTCGCGATCCTGGTGACCTTCCTCGCGAGCGTCTACCCGGCGCTCAAGGCCTCGCAGGTCGAACCCGTCGACGGACTCAAATCCGAATGACTGCACCGTTCCTCGAGGTGGTCGATGTCTTCAAGTCGTACTTCCTGAACGGGAAGCGCATCGACGTGCTGCGCGGCGTGTCGGTGCAGATCCAGCAAGGCGAGCTGGTCTCGCTCATCGGGGCGTCGGGCTCGGGCAAGAGCACCTTCCTGCACGTGGTGGGCACGCTCGACCTTCCCGCCACCGGCAAGATGTTCTTCCGCGGCCGCTCGGTGTTCGACATGAACGACGGCGAGGTCGCCGAGTTCCGCAACCGATCGATCGGCTTCGTCTTCCAGTCGCACTACCTGCTGCCCGAGTTCACCGCGGCCGAGAACGTCGCCATGCCCGCGCTCATCCTGAGGCAGGACGCCAGGCCCACGATGAAGCGGGCGCGCGAGCTGCTCGAGCGGGTCGGGCTGGCCGAGCGCGCCGATCACCGCCCCGGCGAGCTCTCGGGTGGAGAGTCTCAGCGCGTCGCCCTGGCGCGCGCCCTGATGCTCAAGCCCGATCTCCTGCTCGCCGACGAGCCCACCGGAAACCTCGACCCGAGCACCGGGGAAGGAATCCACGCGCTGTTGCGCGAGGTGAACAAGGATCTGGGGGTCACCGCGGTCGTGGTGACCCACAACGAGACCCTCGCCAGGTCGATGCCGCGCCGGTTGCGGCTCAAAGAGGGCGCCGTCGTCAACGCTGACGACGTTTGAACGCAATCCCAATCGTTTTCCCTCGTATTGCCGACCGATTTGTCCTCTAAGGGCGCCGCCCTTTCCCCGTGATTTCGCGCCTCTCCGTCATCTTGTGGTTCCTCGTGGTCGCGGCGGTGGCGCCTGCGGTGGCGCGCGCCCAGCTGCTGCAGGACACCCCTGCCCGCGAGGAGAGCGATCGGATCACGGAGGTCCGCGTCGAGGGCAATCGCCGCGTCGAGGCGGCCGCCATCGCGCGCACGCTCAAGCAGAGGGTCGGCGATCTCTTCGACCCGACGCGCACGTCCGACGATCTGCGTGCGCTCTGGGGGCTCAAGTACTTCAACGACGTTCAGCTGCTGGTCCAGCGCACCCCCAACGGCATCGCCTACGTGGTGCGCGTCACCGAGAAGCCCGCTGTCCGCTCCGTGTCGCTCGCCGGCAATGACGAGCTCTCGAAGGACGACTTCAAGGACGTCATCGACATCAAGGCGTTCACCATTCTCGACGTGGCCGCCATCAAGCGGAACGAGAAGAAGATCCAGGAGAAGTACGTCGAGAAGGGCTTCTTCCTCGCGGAGGTGAAGGGCGAGCTCAAGCCCGTCGGCACCGAGGGCAACGAGATCGATCTCATCTTCAGCATCAACGAGCACGCCAAGGTGATGGTGAAGGAGATCGTCTTCCTCGGCGCCAGCAAGGTGCCCGTCGAAGAGCTCAAGGCGGCGATGGCCACGCAGGAAGGCGGCTACCTCTCGTTCCTCACCAACCAGGGCACGTACCGCGAGGAGATGTTCCAGCGCGATCTGCAGATCATCCAGATGGCCTACTTCGATCGCGGCTTCATCAACGTGCGCGTCGACAAGCCCATCGTCACGCTCTCCCCCGACAAGCGGAACATCACCATCACCCTGCGGCTGGAGGAGGGCGAGAGCTACAAGGTGGGCAAGCTCGACTTCTCCGGCGATCTGCTGGTCAGCAAAGAGGTGCTGC
>VFKJ01000018.1 GCA_009885595.1 Myxococcales bacterium
GCCGGACCAGCCAGGACCGCAGCGAAGCGAGGACCTGGGCCAAGGCGGAGCGACCAGGAAGCCCGAGCGGAGCCGGTCTGGCGGAACGCCGGACCAGCCAGGACCGCAGCGAAGCGAGGACCTGGGCCAAGGCGGAGCGACCAGGAAGAACGAGAGCCGCCGCTTCGTCGCCGCCGAGGTGCTCAGGGCCCTCGAGTCGCGCGCGCTCGCCCGCCTCGACGCCTTCCACGCCAGCAGCGCCGAGCGCGCGGGCATGCCCCGCGAGGAGCTGCGCCAGCGCCTGGGCGAGCCGCCCGAGCGGGTGTTCGCCCGGGTGGTGGCGGGGCTCTTGGAGAGTCGAAAGGCAGAGCTGGTCGAGGAGGTGTTGCGCCTCCCCGGCCGCGGGCGGGCCTTCACCGAAGCGGCCGCCGCGCAGCAGGCCCAGCTCGGAGAGCTGCTCGAAAAGAAGCAGCTCTCTCCCCCCACCTTGCTCGAGCTGGAGTCAGCGCTGCGCCTGCCGGCGGCGCGGGTGCTGGAGCTGGGGCAATCGCTGGTTTCGCAGGGGAAGGCCGTGCGCGCGGGCGAGCTCTTCTTCGCCCGGACCGCCATCGACGCGCTGCACGGCAAGCTGCTGGCGCACTTCGAGCAGCACGAGAAGCTCAGCACCCAGGCTTTCAAGGAACTCACCGGGCTCTCCCGGAAGTTTCTCATTCCCCTCGCCGAATATTTCGATCGCGAGAAGGTAACCCTTCGGGTGGGTGACGAGCGTCTTCTGCGCAAGCCCGGCAAGAGCTGAGCTTCAAAGCAGCCCAGCTGTGCTAGTTGACCCAGTGTGACTCCCGCTCCCGCCGCGCAGCGCAAGGGCCGCATCCTTGTCGTCGACGATCAACGCAACATGCGCGCCACCACGGCGCTGTTGTTGCGAGCCGAAGGCTATGTGGTCGACGAAGCCGGCGGCGGTGAAGAGGCGCTGGCCTGGCTGGCGGATCACCCGGTCGATCTCCTGCTCACCGACCTGAAGATGGAGCCGATGGACGGGCTCCAGCTGCTCAAGCGCGCGGTGGAGATCGCCCCGCGGCTCTCCGTGATCGTGATGACGGCCTACGGCAGCATCGAGACCGCCGTCGAGGCGATGCGGCGCGGGGCCTACGACTACATCACCAAGCCCTTCAAGGACGGCGAGCTCATCCACCGGGTGGACAAGGGCCTGGAGCACGCGGGGCTGATCTCGGCGGTCGACCTCTTCGCCGGCGAGTTCAAGGCGCGCCACGGGCTGTCGTCGCTGGTGGGCCGCAGCCAGGCGATGCGCGACCTCACCACCCGCATCTCCCGGGTGGCGGCCAGCGAGGCCACCGTGCTGGTGGTGGGCGAGTCCGGCACCGGGAAGGAACTGGTGGCCCGCGCCATTCACGCCCTCTCCGGCCGCTCGCGGGCGCCCTTCGTGCCCGTCAACTGCGCCGCCATCACCGAGTCGCTGCTGGAATCGGAGCTCTTCGGCCACGCCCGGGGGGCCTTCACCGGCGCCGTGAAGGCCCGCCGCGGCCTGTTCGAGGAAGCGCACGGCGGCACCATCTTCATCGACGAGGTGACCGAGACCGCGCCGGCCTTTCAGTCGAAGCTGCTGCGCGTGCTGCAGGAGGGCGAGGTGCGCCGCGTGGGCGAGAGCACCTCCATTCAGGTCGACGTGCGCACGGTGGCAGCCACCAACCGCGACATCGAGCTCGAGGTGAACGACAAGCGCTTCCGCCAGGACCTCTTCTACCGCCTCGCGGTGGTGACCCTGGTGGTGCCGCCCCTGCGCGAGCGCCTCGAGGACGTGCCGATCCTCGCCCAGCACTTCCTCGACCGGGCCAACGCGCGCAGCCGCAAGCCGCACCGCCTCAGCCCCTCCGCCCTCGATCACCTCTCCACTTACGGCTTTCCCGGCAACGTGCGCGAGCTGGAGAACCTGGTGGAGCAGGCCGCCGCCCTGGCCGAAGGCGAGGAGCTGCTGCCGGACGACTTCCCCCTGCGCCGCAAGTCGGGCGACCAGGTGCCGGCGGTCGTCATCCCCTCGTCTCCGGGGGGGCCGGTGCAGTCGTTGGCCGACGCGGTCACCGACGCCGAGCGACGCGCCATCACCAGCGCCCTCGAGCAGTCCCCTCACGATCTCTCCCGCGTCGCCGAGGTGCTGGGCGTCTCCGCCACCACCCTCTGGCGCAAGATGAAGCGGTTGGGTCTCAAGACGACCGGCGAAGAGCCCCAGCTGTCCTGAAATCGGGCTCTTCTTTCAGATCTGAAACGCCTTCCATTGCAGGTATGAAATCACCCAGGGCTTGTTGAGGCCTAAGATGCTGTAAACAGGTCATGTTACCGCTGGCACACCGTTCGCTGACAACCTTCATGTCGGGCAGACGATGGTTGAAGGCGGTTCCCCCCCACCACTTCAGCAGCCTCGCCTGACTTTCAGCATCAGAAGACCCGCGGCCCGACGCGAACCTGCGTCGGGCCGCCTTCTTTTGTGGCCTCCCGTGATCGCGATTTCGAACCCGAAACAGCGTTTCACCCCTGCAATTCAGCCTTGAATGAGAAGGCTCGGTAACGGGGTGTAACGGTTTAGAAACACTCTAAAAACATCGTGGCACGTCGCTCGCAGAACCAGTCCATGACACGGCAGTCGATGTGTTGAAGGGGTTCCCCCCCACCGCTTCAGCAGCCTCGCTGTGTTGGCAGTGCAAGAAGACCCGCGGTCCGGTGCTCCATTAGGGAACACCGGGCCGCCTTCTTTTGCGGGTCTTCACGAACCGGAGCGGGCCAAGGCGAAGCGACCGGGGAATCAGTGACCGAAGACCATCCCGAGGCGGCCGAACCACTCGGTGATCGGCCCGGGGATGACGCCCAGCGCCACCACCGCC
>VFKJ01000345.1 GCA_009885595.1 Myxococcales bacterium
AAGCCTGATGAGTGGAAGGTGCTGATGAACCTCGCCACCCTGCTCATTCAGACACAGGCGAAGGCCAAGCACCAGGACGCCAAGCTGCTGCTGGTCAAGGCGAAGTCGCTCGCGCCCGCGGGTGAGTGGCGCGTCAATTACAACCTCGCGCTCGCGCACGTGCGGCTGGGCGAGATGAAGGAAGCGCTCGAGCTGGCCAAAGAGATCCAGGCCAAGGCCCCGCCGACCGATCCGATGGTGGCCGAGGCGAAGAAGCTCGAGTCGAACATCCTCGAGAAGAGCTGAAGCTCAGCGCACCGTGCCGAAGCCCGCGATGACCGAGTCGCCCACCGCCCAGGTGTTGCGGCGCACGGAGTCGCCCGAGTTGCCTTCGATGGTCTGCACGTAGAGGCGGCCGTTCTTGCGGAACACCTTCTCCACCAGGCCGGTGTGCTCGGCGCTGACGCCGCTGCCCGGGTGCCAGTCGAACATGATGATGTCGCCAGGCCTGGGGTTGTTGCGCGTGTAGGTGCCGTTGCTCTTGAGCTGGGCGAGCAGCGTGGGCGTGTAGGACTGGTTCAGCTTCTTGCCGGCCTTGGTGTAGCAGTAGCTCACGAAGTCCGCGCACCAGGCCTCGGGCCCGCGGCCGAAGAACTTCGAGAAGGGGTTCCCGTTCTCGCCCTTCTCGTGGAACCCGAGGTAGCGGCGCGCGGTCTCCAGCACCTTGCTGCGGTAGTCGCCCTTCGCGTCCTTCTGCATCTTCGCCAGCTGGTTGGTGCCGATGGCGCCATCGCGGGTGAGGTGCTTCTTCTTCTCGTACGCCTTGACCGCCTTCTGGGTGCGCGCGTCGAACAGGCCGTCGATGCGGCCGGGGTTGAAGCCGAGCTTCTTGAGCAGCTTCTCGGAAGCCTTCACCGCGCCGCTGCGCTCGCCCAGCTTCTGCGCGGGGTCGGCGGGCCTGGAGGAGAGGATGAAGCTCTTCTTGAGCTCCTTCCAGGTACGCGGGTCGACGGCGCCGGTGACGGGCAGCTTCGACTTCGCCTGGAACGCCTTGACCGCGGCGCCGGTGCGCTCATCGAAGGTGCCGTTGGTGTGCTTGGGATCGAACCCGGCCGCCTTGAGGTGCGCCTGCACGTTCTTCACCGCGTCGCCCTTGCTGCCGACCTGGAGGCGGCCGCAGGCCTTCGCGGTGGCGCGGTCGAGGCGGGCCTGCGACTTCGTGGGCGCGAGGCGACGGCGCTCGGGCGCGTGGGCGAGCTTCTGCACTTCTTCACGCAGCACCTGGCGGGCCTTCTTGCCCAGCCACTGGTGGCCGTCGGTGAGCTCCTTCTGGTCCTTGCGGAAGGCCTTCACCGCGAGCGCGGTGTCGCGGCCGTAGATGCCGTCGGCCTTGCCGGTGGCGTAGCCGAGCTTCTGCAAGCGGTGCTCGAGCACGCCAATGGACTTGGACTTCTGGCCGACCGAGACGAAGAAGTCGTCCTTGTGGGCGGCCACGCGTTTGGCGGTGCCGGAGAGGCGCTCGGTGGTCTTCGCGTCGAGGGTGCCGGTGACGCCCAGGCCCCACGCCTTCTGGAAGTCCCTGACCGCCTGGGTGAACGCAGGCGTCACCTTGCCGTCGACCTTGCCGGGGCTGAAGCCGACGCGGGTGAGCAGGGTCTCAGCGTGCTTGATGCTGGCGGCGCTCGGCGCAGGCAGGGGAACCGGCGTCGTGGGCGGCGGGACGACGGGGCGGGTGGTGACGGTCCGGACAGGCATGGAGTGCTCCACGGTGCGGGTGTGTGTGTTTGTCGGCGCGGATCAGGGCCCAGGTTCTGGGAAGGGCTGTCAACGGAAGGGACATTCCGAGGGGTATTTCGCGTGGAGTTTCCCGCGGCATTTCGGGGCTAAGAGGCGGCGAGATGATCTCCCGCCGCGACGTCATCGTGAGCTTCCTGGGCGCCGCGGCGCTGCAGGCGTGCCGGCGAAGGCCCGCGCCACCCGAGGTGCCCGGCGCGCTGGTGGATCGCGTTCACGAGGTGGGTCACCTGCTGCGAGG
>VFKJ01000757.1 GCA_009885595.1 Myxococcales bacterium
GACCAGCTCGGGGATGATCGCGCCCGCCGCCGTGCCGCAGGTGATGATCGCCGAGAGCTTCCACCACATCTGGCTGTCACCCGCGATGGTCGGAATCAGCAGGTAGCTCGCCACGAAGGTGACGATCACCGAGAGCACCGAGGTGAGGATCACCAGCTGGGTGAGCGGCGCCTCGAAGTTCATGTGCGCGGCGTTGCCGTAGCGGGCCTTCGCGATGAAATCGTTGATGGTGTACGAGACGAAGCTGGTGATCACCATCATCACGCGCATCACGAAGATCCAGACCAGCAGCTGCACCTGCACGGCCGGGTCATTCGCCGCCAGCAGGATGAAGACGATCAGCGCCACGCCGGTCACGCCGTAGGTCTCGAAGCCGTCGGCCGACGGACCGACCGAGTCGCCCGCGTTGTCGCCCACGCAGTCGGCGATCACGCCGGGGTTGCGCGCGTCGTCTTCCTTGATCTTGAAGACGATCTTCATCAGGTCGGACCCGATGTCGGCGATCTTGGTGAAGATGCCGCCGGCGATGCGGAGCACCGAGGCGCCCAGCGACTCACCGACCGCGAAGCCGATGAAGCAGGAACCGGCGAGCTCACCGGGCACGAAGACCAGAATCGAGAGCATCAGCAGCAGCTCGGTGCTGATCAGCATCATGCCGATCGACATGCCGGCCTTGAGCGGAATCGCGTAGGTGCCGAAGGGCTTGCCGGTCAGCGAGCTGAACGCCGCGCGCGAGTTGGCGAAGGTGTTGACGCGAATGCCGTACCACGCCACCCCGTAGCTGCCGGCGATGCCGACCAGCGAGAAGGCCAGGATGATCAGCACGCGCACCGCGGTGGGCCACTCGGCCGCCTTGCTGCCGGGCTCGACGTGGGCCATCGAGAAGTACACGGCGATCACCGTGCCGATGAACAGCCACAGCACCATGATGAACTTGCCCTGGGTGATCAGGTACTGCTTGCAGGTCTCGAAGATGAGCTCGGAGATCTCGAGCATCGCCTTGTGCACCGGCAGCGCCTTGAGCTGCATGTACTGCACGAGGCCGAAGGCCAGGCCGAGGACGGACACCACGATGCCGGCCATCAGCAGCGCGCGGCCGTTGACGCCCATGAACAGCTGGGTGTCGAGCCTGGGCAGCACGAGGTTCGCTTCATTGGCGAACGCGAAGAGGGGCGTCAGGAGCGTTGCGACGCCCGCAAGTCTTGAGAGTTTCATGTGTTTCGGTTCCCCACGGAGAGAGAGGTGATTTGCGCGCGCGCATAGCACACACGCCCCGCCGTGCAATGGTTTCCCCCCCACAGTTCAGGTCCTTCGAGGACCGCGGCTTCGTGATCAGGTGAGGCGGTCCCGGTGTTCAAGGGTCGCTCAACGCGGTCCACGCGGGGCGAGGTGCCGTGGCAAGCTGACCGCCGCCACAATGAGCGCAGCGCGCATCCTCATCATCGACTCCGATACCCAGGCCGCTCAGAAGATGGGCCTCGCGCTCGATAGCGCCGGCTTCCCCGTCACCTGGTGCAGCTTCTCTCCCGCAGACGTCGCCGAGGGCCTGCGCGACTTCCGGCCCGAGCTGCTGCTGGTGCACGCCGAGCTCTCCTCCCCGCAGGTGACCACCCTGTTGGCGCGGCTCGAGGCGAGCCCGGTGCCGGTGGCGCTGCTGTGTAAGGACACCGCCGATCAGCGCTTCGCCAGCGCCCTGCGCACGGGCGTGGTGGCCCTGCTGCAGGAGCCCTTCAGCGCGCGGCAGCACCTCAAGGAGCTCACGGCCATCAGCGCCGGGTTGCCTGAACGAACCGGCGAGCTCAGCGGTCGCGGCGCCGGCCGGGAGCTCAGCGAGATCGTCCAGCACCTGATGCGCACCCGCCGCAGCGGCGGGCTCGCGGTGGGCGAAGAGGGCCGGGCGTTCTTCGTGCGGGGCGTGCTGCGGGCTGCGCGGCTGCGCGAGCTCTCGATGGAAGCTGCGCTCTCGGCGATGACGCGCGCCAACACCTCGTGGACGTACACCGAGGGCGCCGATGGCCCCTCGGCCCTGGTGGAGTTCATGGGCGAAGAAGAGCCGCCCTACGTGGTGAGCAAGACGCCGCAGCCTGCCGCGCCGGCCGCCCCCAGCCCGCCGTTGCCCGAGCAGGGCGCGGCCGTGCCTGCGGCCGTGACCCCTCTCGATCCCGAAGCGGCCCGGACGCCCATCCTCTTCGTCGACGACGACCCCGCGGTGGTGACGATGCTGTCGGGCTACTTCTCGAAGAAGGGCTACCCGGTGGCCACGGCCGCCGATGGCCTCGAGGCGATGGCCCTGCTCACCACCCGCAACTTCGAGATGGTGATCGCCGATCTGAACATGCCCCGCCTCGATGGCTGGGGGCTGCTGCGCCTGGTGCGCGAAGATCTGCGCTCGCACGAGACGCCGATCGCGCTCTTCTCGGCGCAGGACAACTACCGCGAGTCGCTGCGGCTGCTGCACGCCGGCGCGCAGGCGTACTTCCCCAAGACGCTGCGGCTCTCCGCGCTCGAGGTGCAGGTGCGCGAGCTGTGCGAGCCGCGCCGGCGCTTCCTGCGGCTGCTCTCCACCGACGGCGGCATCCAGTTCAGCTTCGGTTCGCTGGGACCCCAGTGGACGCTGCGCGCGCTGGCCGCCCACGCGTACAGCGGGCAGCTCGACGCGCGCGATTCCTGGGCGCACTGGCGGTCGTGGTTCGAGGGCGGGCGGCTGGTGCAGTGCAGCTCGATGATCGGCACCACCTCGCTCTCGGGCGATCGCGCCCTGGCGGGCTTCCTCACCAGCAAACAGGCCGAAGGCTCGCTCAGCCGGGGCACCCCACCGCCCGACGAGGGCTTCGCGCGGCACCCCACCGCGTCCACGCTCGCGAGGCTGGTGCCGTGGCTCAATGAGGAGCAGAAGCGCGCCGCCGAAGGGCAGCTGGCGCGCGCGCGGGCGCTGCAGGTCAACGAAGATCTCTACCGCCTCTTCCTCACCGTGGGACCACTGGAGTGGCAGCCGATGGTGCGAATGTTGTGTGAAGAGAAGCTCACGCCCGCCGAGGTGATCGCCCGGCTTTCGGTGACGCCGATGCAGGTGGCCGCGGTGGTCCGTGAGCTCCTGCGCCGGGGAGTGGCTTCGCTCCAGGCATGAGTGACGACGACCACAAGCTGTCCACCGGCCGGTTCGCCCGCCTGGCCAAGCTGGCGAAGCTGTCGGCGCGCCTCTCGACCGACGTGGTGTCGCGCGGCGTCAAGCGCCTGCGCGGCAAGGACGACGAGTCGATGCTGGGCGAAAGCGCCGCCGAGAAGCTGGTGGCCACCCTGGGCGATCTCAAGGGGCTCGCCATGAAGATCGGCCAGCAGGTCAGCATGGATCCCGACCTGCTCACGCCCGAGGTGCGCGCGGTGGTGGCGCGGCTGCAGAACCAGGCGCCCCCGATGCCGTACGCGCAGGTGCGCGAGGTGATTGAGGGCCAGCTGGGCAAGCCGCCGGACCAGGCGTACGCGCAGTTCGACGAGCAGCCGCTCGCCTCCGCCTCGCTGGGCCAGGTGCACCGGGCCGTGACCCACGAAGGCGACGTGGTGGCGGTGAAGGTGCAGTACCCCGACATCGCCAACGCCCTGAAGGCCGACCTCGACAACCTGGGCGCCATGGTGAGCGTGGTCGCCTCCACCACCCGCATGCTGCAGGGCAAGGCGTACTACGCCGAGCTGCGCGAGAGCATGATGGAAGAGCTCGACTACCGCCTCGAGGCGAAGCGGGCCCTGCAGTTCGCCCAGGCCGCCGCCCCGCTCTCCGAAGTTCGGGTGCCGCGCACCTTCGAGGCGCTCACCTCGGAGAAGGTGCTCACGCTCGAGCTGCTCCCCGGGCCCACCTTGAAGGAATTCCTCGCGCACCTCGATCGACACTCGAACGAGGAGCGCTTCAAGGCCTCGCGGCTGATCATGCGCGCCGTGTGGGGGCCGCTGCTGCTCAACGGCACCATTCACAGCGATCCCCACCCGGGGAACTTCCTGCTCTTGCCCGACGGCAAGGTGGGCGTGCTCGACTTCGGCGCCATCAAGCAGATGTCGGGCGCGTGGCTCGACGTGAACCGGCGGCTCTTCACCCACGTGGTGAAGGGCGAGCCGTTCGACGAGATCCAGCTGTCCATCGACAGCGGCTTCGAGTTCGACGACGTGGTGACCGCGCGTCAGTTCGTGCAGACGGTGATCGAGATCGCCACCCGCCCGCCGCGCTCGCGCGACTTCGACTTCGCGCGCAGCTACCTGAGCCGCGACATGCGAAACCACTTCATGAAGAACGCCACCCGGCTGGGCAGCATCCGCCCGCCGAAGGAATCGGTGAACTTCTACCGGGCGATCGGCGGCCTCTCGCAGAACCTGGAGAACCTGGGCGCGCGCGGCGACTTCAAGGCGGTCTACGAAGAGATGCTGGCGCTGGTGCCCTGAAGCTCAGCGGTCCTTCTTCTCCAGGGAGAGCTCGCCCTTCCACCCGCGCCAGGAGAGCACCGCGAACACCAGCGCGCCCACCGAGGCCGCCGCGAAGGTCGGGGGCTCGATGCCCGGGAAGAGGGCGGCGACCGCCAGCCCGGCCACCATCGCGCCGGCCGACCAGAAGAAACCCCAGTGCAGGGTGATGCCGCCGGTGAAGCACACCAACGCCACGCCGATGAAGTTCTGCACCAGGGTCTCCCGCACGCTCAAGCCCAGCAGCGCGCAGGCCACCCGGGACCAAAGGGTGCCGAGGGCGGCGATGGTGACCATGCCGATCAGCCTGCGGTTGAGGCGCGTGGAGAGGATGGAGCGGCGCCCCACCCACACCGCGAGGAAGAACACCACCAGCAGCGGTACGTTCAGCAAGGTCAGGTACCAGTCGCCCTGCCGCAGCAGCAGCTGCCGCAGCGAGGGGAAGAGCACCGGGGCCGCCACGATGGCGGTGATCAAGGCGACGGTGGCGGCGAAGAAGGCGATGCGCTGCCGCGCGGCGACGTGGGGATCCATCTCCTGGCTGAGCTGCTCCAGGCGCGCGTGACGGCGCTCCGATTCTTTCGCGGTGCGCTCCAGGGCGGCGACGGCGGCCTGGAGCTCGGCGGGGATCTCGTTGAGCTCGGCCAGCAGCACCCGGGCGGCGGCGAGGTTGCCCAGGCTGATCTCGAAGCGGGCGGTCTCCTCGAGGCAGCGCGAAAGGCCCCGCCGCGCCGCCTCGTTCTCCGGCCACTCGCGCAGCGCCTGGGTGAAGCCGAAGCGGCACTCCGAGAGCAGCGGGTAGACGTGGTCGCGCTCGGTGCTCTGCAGGGTGGCCAGCAGGGTCTGCAGGCGGGCTTCGGTGGCGCGCGCCAGCTGCACCGAGCCGCGGTGGCGCAGGAAGCCGCCCAGCGCCTCGCGGAACTCGAGCGCAGAGTCGAAGCGATCTTCCTTCGCGCGCGACATCGCCTTCAGGCAGATCGCCGCCAGCTCGGCCGGTGCCTCTTCCGGCAGGGGCCGGGGACGGCACGTCCACGCCACTTCCAGCACCGCCTTGAGATCGGGGCCCCGCCAGGGCGGCTCGCCGCTGAGCAGCTCGTACAGGGTGGCGCCCAGGAGGAAGACGTCGGTGCGCTCGTCCATCTGCGCGTCGTCGCCCGTCGCCATCTCGGGGGCCAGGTAGACGGGGGTGCCCACCAGGCTCGGCTTGCGCACCTCGCCCGGGCCCACCTTGCGAATGGCGATGCCCCAGTCGGCCACGTACACCTCGCCGAACTCGCCGATGAGCACGTTGGACGGCTTGATGTCGCGGTGGAGCACGCCCTTGCGGTGCGCGTACGCGATGGCGTTGCACACCTGCCGCAGCAGCTCGACGTGCGCGTCGACGCGATCGCCGCTGCCGGCGCCGATGCGATCCCACGCGGGGTCGTCGGAGCTGCGCAGCAGCATGCTCCACGACACCCCGTCCACCCGCTTCATCACCAGCGCCGGGTTCCCCCCCACGTCGCTGGCCAGCGAATAGACGGGGATGACGCCGGGGTGCTCGAGCCCGCCGGTGATCTTCGCTTCCGACACCAGGGCGTTGATGGTGCCCCGGGTGGCGTTGCTGCGCGGCACCTTCACCGCCACGTCGCGGCCCAGCGAGGCCTGGTGCGCGAGCAGCACCCGCCCCATGCCGCCTTCGCCGAGCAGCCCGGTCACCACCAGGTCTCGATGCACCTCGACCTTCGCTTCCAGGTCGCCCACCGGCGGGGTGAGGGAGATGCGGGGAAGATCGATCCGCTCGGTGGTCGAGAGCGGCGGCGCGCTCACCTGCTCGGGCCGCACCGTGGCCTGCTCCCAGTCGGGCACCCGGGTGGCGTCGAGATCGATGGCGGTGCCGGCGTCAGGGGGCAAGCTGTCGAGACCCAGCGATTGCCACAGCTGATCGAGCGTCGAGGCCTGACTGCCCATGGGCGCACGATATCGGCCTGGCGGTGCCCGCACCCAACGAAAGTCACCGCGCGCGCTGAACTCTGAGCCAAGCTACTGGCTGTGACCTGGGTCGCTCCACCTCGGCCAGACGTCCGCTTCGCTCCCGTCTGTCTCGCGCAGCGTTCCGCTGCTATCGGTTCCGCTCCATGAATTGCCCCGCGTGCGGGTACTACAACCCCCTGGGCCAGCAGGCCTGCTTTCACTGCGCGCTGCCCCTGCCGATCTCCGCCGGCGACGCGGTGTGCGCGGTGCACCCCCTTGTGAAGGCGACGGGCGCGTGTTCCCGGTGCGGCACCTTCGGCTGCGGGGGCTGCCTCACCGCGCGCGGCCCCGACTGGCTGTGCGCGCAGTGCCTGCACCGGGTGGGCAAGTTGCCCTGGGACGAGCGCGACTCGCTGGGTCTGTGGCGGGCGTGGTGGCGCACCTCGGTGCTGATGATCTCCAGCCCCTCGCAGTCGCTGAGCACCGCCGAGCCCGAGGGCTCGCTGGGCAGCTCGATGCAGTTCGCCCTGCTCTCGTCCATCGTGGGCTACGGCCCCACGCTCCTGGGCGCGATGCTCTTCGTCATTCCGGCGCTCGCCACCGCGGGGGCCTCGGCGGGGGCGGGGAAGCAGCTGGCGATCGCCTCGGCCACCGGGGTGCTGGGCTTCCTCTTCTACGCGGTGGGGCTGCTCTTCTTTCAGCTCGTCAGCCTGCTGTTCTTCGCGGGGCTCGATCACCTGGGCCTGCTGATCCTGGGCGCGCAGCCCAGGAGCTTCACCGTCACGGTGCGGGCCAACGCGCTCTCCACCGGGGCGTATCTGATCGGCCTGCTGCCGATGTGCAGCCTGTACGTCTTCCCGCTGTGGGCGATGGTGCTGCGCATCATCGCCAACGTGCACCTGCACCAGACCACCGCGGGCAAGGCGACGGCCGCGGTGCTGCTGCCGATGTTCCTGCTCTGCGGGGCCGTGTTCGCCCTCTACTTCGCGGCGATCGCGCTCGCGATGGCCGCCGGGCGCTGATATCTCTGCAGGCCAAATGTCCAACGACGTCAACGCCCTGGTGGACGACATCACGGATCGGGTGAAGCGCCGCCTCGACGCGCTGCGCGTGGGCAAGGAAGAGCCCTGCACCACCGGCCCCGCCAGGGGCAACAAGGCCGAGCCCGCCGCCGCCGACTGCGCGCCCGCGTGCTTCGAGTGCGAAAACCACGACAGCTGCGGCACCTCGCTGTCGGTGCGCTCCGGGCTGACCGAGCGGGTGACGCCCGACAAGCTGCGCACCAGCAAGGACATCGCCCAGTTCATCGACCACACCCTGCTCAAGCCCGAGGCCACCCGAGAAGAGGTGCTCAAGCTGTGCGAGGAAGCGAAGAAGTACGGCTTCGCCACCGTGTGCGTGAACTCGATCAACGTGGGCACCGCGGCGCGCGCGCTGCACGGCTCGCCGGTGCTGCCGATCGCGGTGGTGGGCTTCCCGCTGGGCGCGGGGCTGCCTTCCGCGAAGGCCTTCGAGACCCGCGAGGCGGTCCGCTGCGGCGCCAAGGAGATCGACACCGTCATCAACATCGGCGCGCTCAGGTCGAAGGACTACGCCCTGGTGCAGAAGGACATCGAGGCGGTGGTGCAGGCCGCCAAGCCCTGGCCGGTGAAGGTGATCCTCGAGACCTCGCAGCTCAAGGACGAGGAGAAGATCATCGCCTGCGCGCTCTCCAAGGCGGCGGGGGCGGCGTTCGTGAAGACCTCCACCGGCTTCGCGCAGGGCGGGGCGACCGCGGAAGACGTGGCCCTGATGCGCCGCATCGTCGGTGATGACGTGGGCGTGAAGGCCTCGGGCGGCGTGCGCTCGACCGAAGACGCGATGAAGATGATCAATGCGGGGGCCAACCGCATCGGCGCCTCGGCGTCGATCGCCATCGTCACCGGCGCCAAGTCGAACTCGAAGTACTGACCTCGCAGGGCGCGGCGTCGTTCGGAGAAGCGAGGCTTCTGGGGGTCGTCTGTCCATCAGTTTTGGCTGAGTTTGACATTGGTTCTCAAAGTCGCGGGTGCCAAGACGGGGGCATGAACCGCTGGCTCGCCCTCTTCGTCCTCCTGCTGCTGCCCCTGTCCGCTGCTGCCCAGGAC
>VFKJ01000398.1 GCA_009885595.1 Myxococcales bacterium
GGGGAGTCCGATGTCGGAAGCCACCTGTGCGGAGAAGCTGCGCGCCCTGCTTCGACTGCTACTGAACTCGTCTTCGCCCACGGAACTTGGAGGGCTTCTCGGCGCATCCTGAAGTAGGGGCGGGCCATGACGGCCAACGCCCTCACGCTGACGCCGTCAGGCCACCTCCGGCTCGTGGAAGGACCAGACGGGGAGTCTCTGCCCCCCGCGCTCGCCACGACGCTGGGTGAACGTTGGGCCCGAAGCGCCGGCGAGGGGCTGCTCCACCTCGGCCTCGCGCAGGGGGCGATGCCCCTGCCGGGCCCGTTCGCGTTCTGGCGCGAGATCGCCCGGCGCGCGCTGGTCGCGATGTGCACCACGCCCGGCCTCGAGGAGCTCCGCGAGCGCGCCTCGCCACCACCGCCGGCCGAGGCCGAGCTGGCCACGCTCCTCGCTGGCGCGCCGCCCTTTCCCGGGGCCGAGTACCTCACCACCGAGGTCCTCAGACGGCTGCACGACGAGGTGCTCGATGCGCTGCGCGACGCGCTCCGGGCGGCGCCCGAGACGTCGGTGGAGCGCTTCTTCGCCGCGCACGGGTCCGGCTGGCACGTGGTGGGCCGGGTGCACCTTCACCTCGCCGAGAACAAGCGCGACCCCGCGCGCCCCTTCGCCTTCCTCGCCAGCTACACCACCGGGCTCTCGGCGCAGGGCAAGCCGCAGCACCGGCCGCTGGGTGAGGCGGTGCGCGAGTCGTCCAGCGCCCGCGACAAAGACAAGCTGCTCGCGCTGCTCGAGCCGCTCCAGCGCGCCGCCGGGGCCGCGCCATTCCTCAGGGAACTGGTCGACTCAGGGCAGGCCTTCCGCCCGCTCGCGTGGACGGCGCGCGAGGCGTACCGCTTTCTCAATGAGGTGCCGGCCCTCGAGGAGAGCGGCGTGGTGGTGCGCGTGCCCGACTGGTGGAAAGCCCGCGCCCGGCCGACCGTCACTGTCTCCATCGGAGGCTCGGCACCCAGCGCGCTGGGCCTGGCGGCGCTCCTCGACTTCCGCGTGGGCGTCACCCTCGGCGGCGAGGCGCTCTCCGACGCCGAGCTGAAGGCGCTCTCGTCCGCGGCGGAAGGCCTGGTGCTCCTCAAGGGCCAATGGGTCGAGGTCGACAAGGAGAAGCTCGAGCAGGTGCTCCGGCACTGGCGGCGGGTCGAGGCGCAGGCGGGCGAGGGGCTGTCCTTCATCGAGGGCATGCGGCTGCTGGCGGGCGCACCGCTGGGCGACACCGGGCCGCTCCTCGACGCGCGCGAGTGGGTCGGCGTCGAAGCGGGGCCGTGGCTGCGGGAGACGCTCGCGAAGCTGCGCGCGCCGCAGGGGCTCGACCCCGGGCCGGCCCTCCAGGCGACGCTGCGGCCCTACCAACGGGTGGGCGTCGAGTGGCTGTGGTTCCTCTCGCAGCTGCGGCTGGGCGCCTGCCTGGCCGACGACATGGGCCTGGGCAAGACGCTGCAGGTGCTGGCACTGCTGCTGGTGATGGCCAAGCGCGACGTGCTCCAGCGCCCGGCCCTGCTGGTGGCGCCGGCCTCGCTCCTGGCGAACTGGCAGCAGGAAGCCCACCGCTTCGCGCCGTCCCTCCGCATCCTCGTCGCACACCCGTCGGCGATGCCCCAGGCCGCGCTGCGGGGTGACGCGCCGCCCCCGCTCGAGGGCGTGCACCTGGTCATCACCAGCTACGGCTCGGTCTCGCGCCTTGGCTGGCTGGCGAAGCAACCCTGGAGCCTCGTGGTGCTCGACGAGGCCCAGGCGATCAAGAACCCCAGCGCGAAGCAGACCGTGGCGGTGAAGGCCTTGAAGGCGACGAGCCGCGTGGCGCTGACGGGCACGCCCGTGGAGAACCGCCTGGGGGACCTCTGGTCGCTCTTCGACTTCCTCAACCCGGGGCTGCTGGGCACGTCGAAGCAGTTCAGCGCGTTCCTCCGGGGCCGCACCTCGTTCACCCCGCTGCGTGCCTTGACCGCGCCCTACCTGCTGCGCCGCCTCAAGACAGACAAGACCGTCATCGGAGACCTGCCCGAGAAGACCGAGCTGGAGGCCTGGTGCCCGCTCAGCAAACAGCAGGCGGCGCTGTACCAGGCCTCGGTGGATTCGCTCTCAAAGCAGCTGAAGGGCCTCGACGGCATGAAGCGCCGGGGCTTGGTGCTCTCGTACCTCACGCGCTTCAAGCAGATCTGCAACCACCCCTCGCAGTGGCTGGGCGACGGCGAATGGAAGGCACAGGCGAGCGGCAAGCACGGGCGGCTCAGGGAGCTGTGCGAGGAGATCGCCTCGCGGCAGGAGAAGGTGCTGGTCTTCACGCAGTTCAAGGAGGTCGCCGGGCCACTGGCCGGGTGGCTGGCGGAGATCTTCGGGCGGCCGGGGCTCATGTTGACGGGCGAGACGGCGGTGAAGGCGCGGCAGGGGCTGGTGAAGCAGTTCCAGGAGAACGAAGCAGTGCCCTTCTTCGTCTTGTCCGTGAAGGCTGGCGGCACCGGTCTCAACCTCACCGCGGCGTCACACGTCATCCACTTCGATCGCTGGTGGAACCCGGCGGTGGAGAACCAGGCGACCGACCGCGCTTTCCGCATCGGCCAGCGGCGCAACGTGCTGGTGCACAAGTTCATCTGCCGAGGCACGGTGGAGGAGCGCGTGAACGAGCTGATCGCCTCGAAGCGCGCGCTGGCCACGCAGGTGCTGGAAGGGGCCGACGAGGTGAAGCTCACCGAACTTGATGACGCGGCGCTGCTCGAACTGGTAGCGCTCGACTTGAACGCGGCGCGCAGCGAGGAGTGACGAGCGATGGCCTGGGACAGCAGCTGGAGCCGGTTTCCGCGCAAGGCCACCGTGTGGGAACGGCAACGCGACGCAGAGCGCGCGGGCGCGCAGCTCGAGAAGAAGGGCCGCAAGCTTCAGCCGGTGTCGATCGAGGGCGGGCGCGCGATGGCGACCACCTTCTGGGGCAAGGGGTGGTGCGAACACATCGAGACGTACAGCGACTACTCGAACCGCCTGCCCCGGGGGCGGAGCTACGCGCGCAACGGATCGGTGATCGACCTGCGCGTCGAGCCGGGCGTGGTGCACGCGCTGGTGAGCGGGTCGCGCGTCTACACGGTGAAGATCGACGTGACGCCGCTGGCGAAGGCCCGGTGGAAGGAGTTGGTGGCGGAGTGCGCGGGACAGATCGACTCACTCATCGCGCTGCTGCAGGGCGAGCTGCCTGACGCGGCGCTGGCGCGGCTGTGCGACCCGGTGTCGGGCCTCTTCCCCTCGGCGAAGCAGCTGGCCATGACGTGCTCGTGCCCGGACTGGGCGGGGCTGTGCAAGCACCTGGCGGCCGTGCTGTACGGCGTGGGGGCGCGGCTCGATCACGAGCCTCAGCTGCTCTTCGTGCTGCGCGGCGTCGACAAGCTGGATCTGGTCGGCGAGGCGGCGAGCGGCGCGTTGCTCGAACGCACCACCGGCGAAGGGTCGCTGGCGGCTGACGCGCTGGGCGACATCTTCGGCATCGAGTTGGACGCTGAGAAGGCCACGCCTCCGAAGAAGCCGCGTTCGCAGCGGCGGCGGGCGAAGGTCGCTGCGGCTTCGCCCGCGCCCGTTCGCCCGGGGCGCAGTCGAGGGGCGCGCGCTTCGAAGGCTGAGGGTGTGGAACGAGATTTGGCTGACTACCAACGGGCCCTCGAGAAGCTGGGCAGCGCGATCCAGAAGGTGAAGAAGCGCCGCTGAGCCGGTTTCAATCCGCGCCACTCATTCGAGAGGGCCGATCGCGGGGTGTAAGACTTCGGGGTCGGCTCCGTTAGCTCGGACTGCTCGAGGGCGCACGGCTCCAGTTGATCACCGGGCTGCGCGGGAGCGTCTCCCAGATTCAGTTACTGCTCCGGCGGCTGCAGTTACTCCGGCGTTCGCCTCGACGAAGACGGAACGCACGCCTCGAGGCCGCCTGGCCAGAGGACGAGTACGAGGAGCTGCAGCAGCGGGCCATTCAGGAGCGCCTGGGTTTCGTCGAGGCACCGGCTCCTCGCCACCGCGCTCGGCGGCTCGCGGTGCAGGGCGGCTTCTCGCTGCACGCGGACACCGCGGTGCAGGGCCACGACAGGCAGGGCCTCGAGCGCCTCTGCCGCTACGGCGCGAGGGGCCCCGTGGCGGAGTCGCGCCTTCGTCGCCTCGACGACGGCAGGTACGAGTACTCCCCGAAGAAGGGCACGGCCTTCACCCTCACCGCCGCAGCCCTGGTGCGCCGCCTCGTCGCCCTCCTTCCTCCGCCGAGGCTTCACCTCACTTCTCACCATGGCGCGTACGCCCCCAACTCGAGCCTTCGCGCCGTCGTCGTCACCCTGCCCACCGCCGCGCGCGCTCCGGCCGCGCCCGACTCCACACCTCTTCCAGGCGCGGCTCCAACTCCGCCGCCAGAGACGCAGCGGCCGCCTCACCTCGACGACATGCGGCGCTCGAAGAGATCCTCCAGTGCGCGCTGCGGCACCTTCGCTCCAATCTGCGGGTTGAGTCAGGGCACGGTCGCGAGGACCTTCACCTTGCCCTGCGCTGGCCGGGAAATGACCTCCAGGCCACCGACCCCCATCCGGCTCTGGCGCTCAGCGCCGTTTTTCATGTCCTCGTCCCTCACCCACAACCCCGTCGTCGCCGGGCCGCCGGCCAAGGCCTCCACGGTGCGCGTGGTTCCCTCCGGGTCGGGCGCGAGCAACTGCACGACCGACGCGCCTCCGTGGGTCTGGACATGAGCGCTCGCGCGGCCCTCGGCGAGATGAATGGTGGGCCCGGTTGCCTTGCTGACCTCCAGGACGATTCCGTTCTCGGGGGTGCCGATGACCAGCCGGTCGGCGCGGAGTTCCTTCAACCCACCCGGCGCCTGGGCTGAGAGCGCGAAACCGACGAGACCCAGGAAGAGCAGGAGCAGGGCCCGGCGGGTGCGGCGGAGTTCTGCGCGCAGGCTCTGCAATTCGGCGGTGGTGCAAGGATCCATGGTGCAGCGCCTTACGCACGAAGCAGAGACGCATTCAAGGCGTTCGCCTCGACGAAGACTGAGCGCACGCCTCGAGGGCGGCGGCGAGCTCCACGCGCTCCTCGTCGCTCAGGTTCGCTTGCTGCAGGAGCGCCTCGAGCGGTGCTGTCAGCTTCGGTGAAGCGAGCGCCCGCGCCGCCTCGAACAGCGCCACGCCCACGAAGCCGCGCTCGAGCTGCGCGGCCAGCGGACCCAACGCGCGCGCGTCACCCCGCAAGCCCAGCCCGATGACCGCCTCGTCCCGGGTGGGCTCGTGCGAATCCGTCAGCCGCGCGGCGAGCGCCTCGCGAAGCTCCGGGCCGTCGATCAGCGGCAGCTGCGAGCCCAGCGCGAACGTCGCCCATTCCCGCAGCTCGTCCACCTGGTCACGCGAGAGGCTGATCAACGCCGCCAGCGCCTCGGGCCGGCTCGAGCGCCGAATCGCGTGCAGCACCGCCTCTCTCACCGCCTCCTCGGAGTGCCCCGCGTGGGGCGCGAGCATGGTGACCACCGCGTCGTCATGAAAATCGACGCACGCGTTCGCGATGCACGCGAGCACGTCGGCCGGCGGGTCCGCCGCCACCATGCGCGCGAAGAGCGCGAGCGTCTGCGTCGCCAGCGGCTGCGCTTCCCGGCCGAGCGAACGCAGGACGTCGGGCACCAGCTGCTGCAGCCGCAGGTCCTCGTTCGTCGCGAGCGGAGCGACGAGCGCCCACACCTCTTCCGGGTCGCGATCGTGCAACTCCGACACCAGCTCCCAGTACACGTCGGGGTCGCCCTCTTCGTGGAGCGCCTCGGCCTGCGCGCGGGCAAACAGCTCGGCGGTCGTCGTCATGCGCGCTTCTCCGGGCGGAGCGTGACCGCCCACACCCACGCGAGGAACAGCGCCTGAAACGGCAGCCGCGCCCACAGCGCCCACGGCTGCGCGTCGAGCCCGGCGAGCTTCCCATTCAGGGCGGCGTAGAGGTTGGCGGGGAAGACGGCGATCAGCAGCGCGACGAGGCCCCAGCCGGAGAAACGTCGTGTGCGCGGCACCAGCACCCCCACGCCCCCGAGGATCTCGAACACGCCCGCGAGGCCGTTGAGCGCCTCGGGGAAGGGGAGCACCGGCGGCATCATCGAGAGGTAGAACGCGGGGTCCCTGAAGTGGGTGAGCCCGGCGGCCACGAAGAAGATCGCCAACGCCCAGCGTCCGACCTTGATCACGCGCGCTCCTCCAGCAGCTCGAACGCGCGCGCGATGCCTTCACGCAGTTGCCGCGGCACCTCGGCGCCGTGCCGCCTGGTGAACGCCTGCAACGCGAGCAGGTCGCAGACAGCGCCCAGCCACTCCTGCTCGTCAGCGAGGTCAGAGGTGTCGA
>VFKJ01000201.1 GCA_009885595.1 Myxococcales bacterium
CAGTCGAGGGAAACGAAGCGCTGTAATTCGCGCCCGCGCCCCGCACGGTGACGTCCACCGTCTCGCCCAGGCGCGGAGCCGCGGTGACCATCAGCAGGGAGAACTCGCCCGGCGTCACCGGCGAAGTGGGCAGGGTGATCCACGGCGGGATGTGCACGGACCCCGAGAGGAGGTCGATGTACCCGCCCTGACCCGTCGCGTTGCCGCAGTGACAGGTGACGCTCCTGGCCTTGACGAAGAAGTTCGAGCCCGCTGGGAAGGTGGTGCTGTCGACCGTCGACATTCCCGTCGTCCTCACGCCCGAGACGAAGGAGTAGCTCAAGGCGCCGCAGCTCTGCGTGGGCTCCGCGTCGAAGAACCCGTCGACGAACGCGGCGCCATACGTGAGCTCCGGCGCGGAGATGGGGCAGCTGAGCGCGCACGCCAGGTTCAGCTCGACGTGGGTGGTGGGCTGTCCGAATTCGTTGAAGCTGGCGAAGCTCGCGCCGAGCGTTCCTGAGATGGCCTGCGCGAGCACCGGGGAAGCCATCGAGGCCACCATCACCACCATCACGCGTTTGATCATGCGCGCGACCTTAACTCCGGAAGCGCTCCGGTTCGATGGGGTGAACGGAGTGCTCACTTCGCGTACTGGCAGGCCTTCTCGTAATTCAGCTCGCAGGAGCGGGCGAACATCGACTTCGCCTTGGTCATGTTCTTCGGCGTGCCCTCGCCATTTTGGTACATCACCGCGAGGTCGTAGCAGCTGGCCCCGTGCTCGGCGTTGCACCCGTTCTCGAACAGCTTCCTCGCCTTCGCCTCGTCCTTCGCCACCCCGTCGCCGGTGAGGTAGCGCAGGCCGAGGTTCTTGCAGCCGGTCCAGCTCTTCCCGTCGCAGGCCTTGGTGAAGAGCTGCACGGCCTTCTTCGGATCCTTCGTGAGGCCTTCGCTGCCCAGGTACATCACGCCCTGGTTGGTGCAGCCGCGCGCGAAGTTGCCCGAGCACGCCTTGCCGTAGAACAGCTCGGCCTTCACCTTGTCGACGTCTTCACCCAGGCCGTCGTCGTAGATCCACCCGAGGTCGTCGCAGGCCTCGGCGCTGCCGTGCTTGCAGCCCTTCTCCAGCAGCGGCTTGGCCAGCGCGTATTCCTCGGAGTCGATGCGCGCCCGCCCCGCGGCGGCACAGGCCTTGGCGTTGCCGGCCTTGCACTTCGTCTCGTCGGGCGTGGCGGACCACGCAATCGCCGGGCTGAACAGCGACAGCAGGAGGAGGGCAGGGGTCCGGTTGATCATGGGGCGCGCAGCATAGTGCCCCGACCCCATGAGGGCGAAGGTGAACGAGGGTGACACGCGCCAGATCAGCACACGGCTATGGTCCGCTCCATGCGACGCGCCTTCGTCATCGGAGCCCTCTCTTGTCTCGTCGGTTGTGAGTGCACCAACTCCGTCACCGTGCGCAATCGGGACGGCGGCGTGGACGCGGGTGGTACCGGGGGAGGAGACACCGACTCCGGCACGGGCGGCGGAAGCGGCGGTGGCGGAGGCGGTAGCGGCATGGACGCCAGCGTCTGCGCCGACGGCGATCCCTGTGGCGACGGCGGCGTGTGCGCGGGCGGCAGCTGCTGCGCAGGAGACTCGGCGTGCGGCTCGGCGTGCTGCGGCGGGGCAGAGCTCTGCAGCTTCTTGCGGTGCGTGTTGCCAGGCGCGAGCTGCCGCGACTCCACCGACTGCCAGGGCACGGACTTCTGCGATCTCTCCCGCGCGCTCCCTGGGCAGCTCGACGCGGGCGTGTGCATCGTCGCGCCCACGCAGGGCCAGTGCGTCTCGGAGCCGCCGGTCTGTCCACCTGACGCCGGCTCCGCCGCGGGCCGCAGCTGCGTCGAGTCCTGCCGCTTCACCCGCAGCTCGGGCCAGTTCCGCCCGGTGGTGAAGTACTCGTGGGGCAACCCCGTGGCGCCGTACACCTCTGACGTGATGATGGCGCCCATCGTCTCGCAGCTCGACGACGACGACTGCGACGGCCGCATCACCTCGCAAGACCGGCCGGACATCGTGGTCGTCACCTTCGAGAGCGGCGCCTACAACAACCTCGGCACCACCCGCGCGCTCGCGGTGAAGAACGGCCAGCTGCAGGAGAAGTGGGCGCGCGCCGGCGTGATCAACGCCAGCAGCCAGCTCGCCTCGGGGAACATCGACGGCATGCCGGGCAACGAGGTGGTGGGCTGCGGCGCCACTGGGCCCTACGCGCTCAACGGTGTCGACGGCACCACCCGCTGGGTGGCGACGGGGAACGTCTGCCGCTCCATCTCGCTGGCGGATCTGGAAGGCGACGGCACCGTCGAGGTGGTGACCGGCAGCCAGGTGCTCGCAGGCCTCACCGGCGCGGTGATTCGGACGCTGCCCTTCAGCGGCGACAACACCGTGGCCGACGTCGATGGCGATGGGTTGCAGGACATCGTGTGGGCCGCCGGCGTCTCGCGCGCGGACGGCACGGTGCTCGCGCAGGTGACGGGCCCGGTGGGCTGGGTGGCCATCGGCGATCTCGACGTCGACGGCAAGCCGGAGATCGTCTCGGTCAATTCCAGCACCCACACCCTGGCGCTGTGGAGCTTCGATCCCACGCAGCCGAACAATGGCCGGCTGGTGCGCACCGGCATCGACATCAACCAGATGCTCTCTCCCTCGCTGTGCCCCACCGGGAGCGCGGGCAACGTCGGCGGTGGCGGGCCGCCCACCATCGGCGACTTCAACCTCGACGGCTTCCCCGACGTCGCGTTCGCGGGCGGCGTCGGCTACGCGGTGTTCGACGGGAAGAAGCTGATGGACGCCACCCCGGCTGATCAGACGCTGCTGTGGATCCGCCAGACGCAGGACTGCAGCAGCGCAATCACGGGCAGCACCCTGTTCGACTTCGACGGCGATGGCCGGGTGGAGGCGGTCTACGCGGACGAGGTGAACCTGCACGTGTACGACTCCGCGACCGGCGCCGAGCGCTTCACCACCTGCAACACCTCGGGCACGCTGATCGAGTACCCGCTGGTCGCCGACATCGACAACGACGGCCAGGCAGATCTGATCGTGGTGAGCAACGCGTATGCCTTTGCCTGCGTGGGCGCGCCGACCGTGCGGCACTCTGGGGTGCGGGTGTTCTCGAGCATGGATGACGACTGGGTGGTGACGCGGCGGGTGTGGAACCAGCACGCGTACTCGGTGACGAACATCGAGGAGAACGGCACCATCCCCCTGCATCCCACGCGCAACTGGGTCACCCCGGGGCTCAACAACTTCCGGCAGAACAAGCAGCCCGGGCTCGAGTTCGCCGCCGCCGACGCGGTGGTGTCGATGTCAGGGTCTTGCAGCCCGTCGGGCATCACCTACCAGGTGGTGGTGACGAACGTGGGCGAGGCCTCGCTGCCCGCCGGCGTGCGGGTGGAGTTGGTGGTCGACCCGCAGACGGTCGCGACGGTGCTGACCACCCTCACCACCACCCGCAGCCTGGGGCCCACCCAGTCGGAGCGCTTCGTGTACCTCACCACCGAGGACGTCTCGAGCAGCCCCGTGATCGCGCGGATCATCGGCACGGGGCTCCGGCAGTGCAGGACGGATAACGACACCTCCACGCCTCCGACGGTGGGCTGCATCAACTGACCCGGGACCGGCGCGGGGGGCCGGCCCGGGGTGGCGACCTCACATCGATTTGACCTTCTCGCGCATGTGGTCGATCACCGTGGTGTGCTCGCGCTGCGGGCTGAACATCACGATCTCCGCGTCCTCGGTCACCTTCACGTTGTGCCCGGTGGGCCAGAAGAAGAGATCGTTGGTTTTCGCGGTCTCCTGGCGCCCGGCGGCGTCGGTGGTGGTGAGCGTGCCCTTGATCACGAAGCCCCAATGCGGGCACTGGCAGAGGTTGCCCTCCAGGCCCAGGAACAGGGGCGTGGTGTCCACTCCCGCGGCGAGGCTGAAGTACTCGCCGCTGATCTTCCCCAACCCGGTGGCGTCGCCGAAGTCAGTGCGCTGGCGAAGCACGGCCCCGGGAATCTCCATCTTCACTTCCACATCGTCTTTGCGAATTCGCATGGCTGGCTCCTGTTGGTTGGCCCACTAGACCGAGCGGTCTAGTGAGTAGGCAACAGATAACAGCACTAGACTGCTCGGTCTAGTCGAACACTGGGGATCAGGAAGCGGCGGCGGAGCGGAAGTAGAAGTCGAGCATGGCGTTGAGGGGCGCCGGATCACGCCGCAGGCGGGTGCGCAGCGCGGCGCCTTCCCAACAATCCACCAGCAGGTTGGCGAGCTGGGAGACGTCTTCCTTACGCGAGATCTCCCCGCGTTCGCGGGCGAGCTGGAGGCAGCCGGCGATGCGCCTGGCGATCTCCGAGAAGCACCACTCGATCTTCCGGCGAAAGACCGGGCTGACGCCGGAGAGCTCCTGGCCCAGTCCTCCGAGGAGACAGCCCAGGTAGCCTTCCTTCCGGTAGCTCTCCCGGGTTCCTTCGAAGAAGTGACGGATGCGCTCGAGCGGCGGAGAAGCCTCGTCGAACAGGCACGCGTCGAGGCCCAGGTGCACCTCGACCATGTACGCATCCACCACCTGGAGGGCGAAGTCCTCCTTGCTCTTGAAGTGATGGTAGAAGGACCCCTTCGGCACCCGGAGCTCATCCAGCAGCACCTGGATCCCGAGGTCGTTGTAGCCACGCTTCAACAGCATCGGCAGTCCGGCCTTGATCAGCCGTTCTTTGGTCGAGAGTTCCATCGTCTAGACCGGTGAGTCTAGCACCCGTCTGCCTCGGTCGCACGACCCTGTCTCCCTCTCCCCTGCGGGGGAGAGGGTCGGGGAGAGGGCTGTCACCGCCCCCTCTGGGGGCGCGGCACCAGGTGATGCTAAGTACGCACGGTGCTCCGACGTCTCCCGCTCTTCCTTGCGC
>VFKJ01000063.1 GCA_009885595.1 Myxococcales bacterium
ACACGGCGAAAGGGCCAATTCTTCCCTCGAAGATTCAGGGGAGCGCCAGCAGGCTGACCAGCTGGTCGAGCACCGCACGGGCGGCGGCGATCCGCCCCGGGGGGGCTTGCTGCAGCAGCTGGGAGACGGCGTGCTCCACCGTGCCCGAGCGCCGCAAGAGCAGGGCGTTCCCGGCCGCCGTCACCTGGAAGAGCGCGCGCCTTCGATCGCCGGCGTCCGCCTTGCGCTGCAGGAGCTTCTGCCGCTGCAGGCGATCGAGCACGCCGGTGAGGGTGCTGGGGTGAAGATGCAGGGTGCGCGCCAGCTCGCCCGCGGAGAGACGGGGGTTTCGCCCGAGGATGCGCAGCACCAGGCGCTGCAGCCCGGTCAGCCCGAGCTGCCCCTTCATTCGCTTGGAGACGGTCTGCAGGCCGTGGTCGAGGGCCCAGAGCGCCTGCAGGAATTCCAGGCTCTCATCGAGGACCACCTCTCTCTCGTCGTTCTTCACGAGGAGGACATCGCACGACTCGGCTTCAGTTCGAAGCGCGCTGGGCCCTTCCAGAATCGCGCGGGGAGCGTCGCGATGCCATAAGTCTGCGCATGGGCGCGGAGGCGCAGCGGGTGGTGGTCGTACCGGAGACCTTCGAGGTGAGGGTGGCCGCGGCCCGCATGGTCACGCCCCGCGTGCGCGAGCTCGCCTTCGAGCGGGTCGACCAGCAGCCCTTCCACTTTCGCTCGGGGCAGTGGGTGAGCCTCATCTTCCCCCTGGTAGACGAGGGGGCGCGGCCGCTGCGCCGCTCGTATTCCATCGCCTCGGTGCCGGCGCCGAGCCCGCGCTTCGAGCTGGTGGTGACGAAGGTCGACGGCGGCCGCGGGAGCACCTGGCTGCACGAGGTGCAGGTGGGCGACACCCTGCAAGCGAAGGGTCCGATGGGGGCCTTCGCGCGCGCCGACGACGCCGGGCCCTCGCTCTTCGTGGCCACCGGCACCGGGGTGGCGCCCTTCCGCGGCATGGTCCACGACGCGATCGCGCACGGGGGCGATACCCCGCTGTGGATGCTGTTTGGCGTGCGCACCCCGAACGACGCGCTCTACCGGGAAGAGTTCGAGGCGATCGAGCAGGCGCACCCGCGCTTCCGCTTCCTGCTCACCCTGTCGCGCCCGCCGCCGGGCTGGAGCGGCCGCACCGGCTACGTGCAGACCCACGTGCTCGACCTGTGGAGAGAATTGAACGAGCGCGGACGGCCCGAGGCGTACGTGTGCGGGGTGAAGAAGATGCTGTTCGAGGTGCAGAGCGTGCTCAAGACGCAGGGCGGCGCTGAGCGCAAGCAGCTCCACCTCGAGCGCTACGACTGACTGATTGGTTGCCTTGGGAGCGCTTGGGTGGCGATGCTCTCCCTTCTCCCTCGCCTCTTTCCGTTTCCCGGAGCCGCTCCATGCTGCTGGCCCTCGCCGTCACCGGTCTGCTCGCCGTCACCGATGCGCCCCGTGAATACGACGCCTGGCTCGAGAATGGCGCCGAGCGCGCCCTCACCGACGGCCTGCACGAGGACGCCCTGGTGCTGCTGTCCCGAAGCCTGGTGACCGCCACCGAGCCGCGCCGCGGCGTGCCCACCCTGCTCTGGGCCGAGCGGTTTCCCGGGGCGCGCACCCTGAAGGACCAGGGCCTGACCCCGGCGGAAGCGGCGCGCCAGCACCTGCTGCGCTACGCCGGGGTGTACCGGCTCGCGCCAGAGCTCATCGGCCGGCTGGTGGTGTCCGAGGTGCACGACCTGGGCAAGGGCGCGGTGATCGTCGGCTTCGCGCGCGCACACGAGGGCGTGCCGCTCTTGCGCGACGAGCTCGACGTGGTGATGACCGAGCGCTACCAGCTCATCGCCTTCACGGGCTCGCTGGCCACCGAGCCGCGGCCGCGGGGCACCTTCCGCCTGAACGCGCAGACCGCGCTGGCCACCGCCGCGCAGCAGCTCACCGGCACCCTGGCCTCCCCCTCGTCGCTGGAGGAGCTCCAGAAGCGGGGCGGCGGCTGGGCGCTGCACCAGACCGGCGGGGTGTTCCTCTCGCCTCCGCGCGCGCGGCGGGTGTACTTCGACGACGGCGCCACGCTGCTCCCGGCCTGGCACCTCGAGGTGGAGACGACCTCGCAGCTGCACGCGCTGGTGATCAGCGCCGTCGACGGGCGGCTGCTGTCGCTGGTCGATCTCGAAGCGAGCGCCGCGCACACCTACCGGGCGTGGGCCGACCCGGTGGCGCCCTTCCGCCCGTGGGACTCGCCCCTGGGCGACGCGGCGCTCCCCCACCCCACCGGCGTGCCCGATGGCTTCGCGCCGAACGCCGTGGCGCCGAACCTGGTGACGCTCGACAACGCGGGGCTGTCCTCGAACGATCCCTGGCTGCCCCCAGGCGCCACGCAGCTGTCCGGCAACAACGTGCACGCCTACGCGGACCTCGCGGCGCCCGACGGGCTCGACAGCGGAGACTTCGTGGTGGCGCCCAGCGCGGCGGCGACCTTCGACTCGGCGTACGACCTCTCGCAGCCCTCCACCTTCGCGACCACCCAGCACGCGGCCTCGGCCACCCACGCCTTCTTCGTCACCAACTGGCTGCACGACGCCTTCTACGATCTCGGCTTCGACGAGACCGCGCGCAACGGCCAGCAGGACAACTTCGGCCGGGGCGGGCTGGGCGGCGACGCGGTGAACATCGAGGTGCACGACTACGCCGGCCGCAACAACGCCGGCTTCCGCACCCGCGCCGACGGCGAGCCCGGGCGCATGCAGCTCTTCGTCTTCGACGAGCCGCGCGCGAGCACCCTGCAGATCAGCACCACCGCGCTCTTTGACGGAGGCACCTTCCTGGGCGCCCCTTCCGCGGTCACCCTGTCGCGCAGCTGGGACGTCACCGGTGAGGTGCAGGTGGTGATGGATCTCGACGGCGGCTTCAGCGGCTGCGACCCCTGGCCCAACCCCGCCTCGCTCACGGGCGCCGTGGTGCTGCTCGACGTGCCCGCGGGGGGCTGCGGCATCGGCAGGCGCTTCGAGGCCGCGAAGGACGCCGGGGTGGCGGCGCTCATCCTCACCAGCGACGCGTGCAACGCCTTCACCGAGCCCTCGCTGGTGTCGGTGTGCGTGGAAGCGGACGCCGGCACCCGGCTGCGCGACCTGAAGCTGGGCGGCGCCACCTTGTCCGCCCACCTGGTGCGCACCGCCAGCGCGCTCGAGCGCGACGTCGCCCTCGACACCACCGTGGTCAGCCACGAGTACGCCCACTTCGTCACCAACCGGCTGGTGGGCGACACCCTGGGCCTCATCAACACGCCCGGGCGCGCGATGGGTGAAGGCTGGAGCGACTTCGTGGCGCTCTGGCTCTCGGCGCGCGAGGGCGAGCTCGCGCGCACCGGCAACGATCTCTGGCAGGGCGCCTTTTCCATCGGCGGCTGGTCGAGCGGCGGGCCCGACTGGGACGGCGCGGTGAGGCCGTCGCACTACTTCGGCGTGCGGCGCTACCCGTACTCGACGGATCGCACGAAGAACCCGCTCACCTTCAAGCACGTGGGCACCAACGTGCCGCTGCCGCTGACCGCGCCCCGTGGTTTCGGCGGGGGCCTGGACAACGCCGAGGTGCACAACGCCGGCGAGGTGTGGGCGAGCATGTTGTGGGACGCGCAGGTGAAGCTGCTGAAGAAGTCGGGCGTCACCACCGAGGCCGCGCGCACCACCATGGGCCGCTACCTGGTGGCTTCGCTCAAGGCGACGCCGATGCTGCCCACCTTCCTCGAGGCGCGCGACGCGCTGCTGGCGGTGGTGGCCGCGGAGAGCCCCACCATCGACTTCCCCCTCTTCCTCGACGCGTTCGCGCTGCGCGGGCTGGGCACGCTGGCCTCGTCTTCCGATCGCCGCTCCACCACCAACACGCCGCTCGCCGAGGACTTCACCGGCGCCGGCGGCAGCTACCGGCTGGTCTCGGTGACGGTGGACGACACCGACGACGACTGCGACGGCGACGGCCAGCTCGACTCCAACGAGACGGGCACTTTGACGGTGACGCTGATGAACGTGGGCTCGCGTCGGCTGACCCAGAGCACCGCGCGGCTGTCGAGCAGCAACCCGCTGCAGCTCTCCCCCGCGCAGATACCGGTGCCGGCGAGCGACCCCTTCACGGTGGTGAGCTTCACGGTGCCCGCGTCGATGAGCCTGACCAGCGGCTTCCAGTCGTCGCTGGTGAGCCTCGCCATCACCGACGTCGAGCTCCCGCTCCTGCAGAACCGCTTCCAGGCAGACGCCACCGTGCGCCTCAACGCCGACCTGGTGCCGGCGCAAAAGGAAGGCTTCGAGCACGGCGCCCCGGGCTGGGTGTTCGACGGCGAAGGCGACTTCCCCTGGGAGCAGACCTGGTTCGTGCGCGCGCTGAGCCCGGTGAGCCACGTCCTCACCGGCCGCGGCATGGACGGCGAGGGCGACAGCACCGCCACCACTCCTCCGCTCGCGGTGGGCACCGGGCCCTTCACGGTCAGCTTCACCCAGACGTACCTGTTCGAGACCAGCCTCGCGCTCGCGTACTTCGACGGCGGCCGCCTGGAGCTCTCCACCGACGGGGTGAGCTTCACCGCGGTGCCCAGCTCAGCGCTCACGCCCACCTATCCGGTGACGTTGGCGGCCAGCAGCAACCCGCTCGCCGGGCAGCAGGCCTTCGGGGGCGTGCAGGCCACCCCGCAGGTGGTGACCGCCGACTTCGGCACCCAGTACGCGAACCGCACGGTGTGGCTGCGCTGGCGCATCGGCGCTGATCAGCAGACCGGGACCTCGGGCTGGACGCTCGACGAGGTGCAGGTCGCCGGGGTCACCACCGCGCCCTTCCTCGACGCGGTGCCGCACCGGAACCTGTGCACCAACCACCAGCCGCTCATCGCGGGCACCACCAGCATCACCATGCCCGAGCGCGCCGAGGTGACGCTGGTGCCTGGCTCGGTCAGCGATCGCGACCTCGACACCCTCACCCTCACCTGGATGCAGACGTCCGGGCCCTCGGTGCAGCTGCTCGACGACACCTTCACCACGCCTGAGGTGACGGCGGCGGGTGCGACGCTGGGCTTCCGGGTCACCGTGAGCGACGGCCGGGGCGGCCTGGACACCGACGACATGACGGTGACGGTGCGCAACGTGAACCG
>VFKJ01000166.1 GCA_009885595.1 Myxococcales bacterium
GCCGATGGACTGCTCGCCCTGGTCCTGCGCGAGCGAGCGGAAGAAGAAGTCGATGGGCAGCCGCAGCCCGCGGGGCGCGGAGGGCTCGAGCAGCTGCAGGGTGCCGTGGTGCAGGGCCAGGTCGCGCCCGGGGGGGATGACGTAGACGCAGTTGGGCCGGACCGGCATGCCGTCCTCGACCTCGAAGACCTCCATGCTGGTGAAGGTCCTGATCAGGTCCACCAGGATGCTCTTGTGATCAGGCGCCAGGTGCTGCACCAGCACGAAGGCCATGCCCGGTGAGGTCCCCGCGGGGAAGCCCGAGAAGAAGCCCTCGAAGGCGGCCAGCCCTCCCGCAGAGGCGCCGATGCCCACGATGGGGAAAGAGGCGGGCGTGGTCTTCGTCGGCGGCTGGGGCGGCTGCGCCTTCTTCTTCTTCATGGTGGGCCTCCCCGGGTGGCTACCCCGGCGAAGCACGCCGGGAAACAGAAGAAAGCTTGATCAGCTGGCGGCGGTGGTTGGCAGCGTGAAGAAGAGTTCGTCGTCGGTCCGCTCTGGCTCGAGCCTCAGGCTCTCGTCGGTCTCGTCGCGTTCCTGCGGTTCCTTTACGGGCTCTGGGCGCATCGCACGAAGGTGCAGCCCTGAGTTTCCGCACGCACCTGACCGTCTTGGGGAGAACGGCCCGCTCGGGGGGGACGGGTCGTGCGCGCTACGGTTTCCCGAGCCGTTCCAGCACCAGCTCGAGCTCGCGGGCGACGCGGAGGTCCTTGGGCCTCGCGAGGGTTCGCTTCGAGCGAATGAGATCTTCGAGCCCCACGACCCGCACCTCAAAGTCCGAGAGCCGCAGGCTGACCGCGTTGGCTGCCACCCGCTCGAACGAGCCGAGGCCGGTGATCTCTCCGAGGAGGTCGATCACGCCGTCGTCGGTGGTGACGTAGAGGTTTCGATTGCCGACGAAGCGACGTGGGTCTGTTCCCAGGGGGGGACGAGCGGGATTCATGCGCTCACGCGGATTCGTGCCTTCGAGCGCCTGGAAGATGCCGATGAGCGTCGGTTCATCGAAGCGGATGCAGACGTCGACGTCCTCGGTAACGGAGGCGGAGCCATGCGCGATCGCGGCCAGCCCTCCGACGAGGACGAACTCAACCTTCTCCGCTACCAGCCGCCGCAACAGCCCGAGGGTCGAAGCCATAGTGTTCAGTTCCCGCCTTCCGGAGCGCGCGCACCAGCTCGAGCGCTGCCTCGTGTCGCTCGATCCGCTGCGCCGGAGTCAGCGTCTGCAGGTAGTCGAGGAGATCGACGTCGATGTCCTCGTCTTCCGAGTGCTGCGCTGGCACGTTCATCGGTTGCATCTTCTCACCTTCACGGCGCCCGGGCGCAGCCTACTTCGCGTACTGGTCGCCGAACGTCCGGGCGAACGCCTTCGCATCGGCAGCGAAACCCGCCTGGGTGGCCTTCTGGCTGAACTGGCGCCACTCGGACTGGATGCGCTCGTCGATGTTCGCGGGCCAGTTCATCGTCTTGCGCACCGTGGCGCGCCAGTCGTCGCCGCCCCCGAAGGCGTGAACGACCTTCGCGGCGATGAGGACCTCCTGCGTGCTGGGCAGCTGCCCGATGGCCGCCAGCGCGTAGCCCTCGATCACCGCCAGCATCGGCTTGCCGCGGTAGCGCGCGTCGAGATCGATCGCGGGCGCGGGCACGGGCGTCGGCGCTGAGGCGTCCGGCGCGCTGGGCGAACGGGTGCAGCTCATCAAGCAGAGAAGCAGGGCGATGACCCAACGAGCGGCCGGCATGGCCTGCGAGCTTCTCACCTTCGCCATGGCCGCGAGCTTCGAAGTTCGCCATACCTTCACGCCATGAGGACTCTCCTGCTGCTGGCGTGTCTCGCCTTGCCTGGCTGCCAGTCAGCGGCCGACGTCATCGCCAAACACCGCGCCGGGGTGGAGAAGACCTTCGCCGCGCTCAACGCCCTGCACCCGAAGGTCGCCGCCGCGGAGCCGGTGAGCGAGGCGAAGGTGAAGCCAGCGCCGGTGGTGCTCGAGGGCTCCCTGCCCAACGCGATGTTCGTGTACGCCGACGACCTGAAGAAGCCCGGCGAGGCCGCCTCGGTGCGCCTGCGCACGCTCGACTCCGTGCCGTTGCTGCAGTGCGGGTCGCTGCTCAGCAAGCAGC
>VFKJ01001070.1 GCA_009885595.1 Myxococcales bacterium
ACGGGGATCGCCCTGAGCGAGCTCCGCAACGGGAAGATCGTCTCGGAGCTCAACGAGTACGACGCGTTCGGACTGCTCCGTCAGCTGGGCGCGGGTGACAAGGTGATGGTCGAGCCTCCGCGCACCGCCACTGCACGGCCCGAGAAGCGCACCAGCTGAGTCCCCCTTGATCGGTCCGGTGCTTCCATCGAAGAACTGTGGCTAGGTTGGAAGCCCTCCAGCCCATCCGAGAGTTCATGGAAGCCACCGCCGGTCGCTCAGAAGAGGCGCTCACCCTTCAGTCGATCGGTGACGGCGTCATCGCCACCGACCTCGCGGGGCGCGTCACCCGAATGAACCCCACGGCCGAGGCGCTGACCGGCTGGACCCTGGCCGAAGCGCGTGGGCGCCCTCTTCACGAGATCTTCGTGCTGATCGACGCCGTCACGCGCGCCCCCCTGGAGACCCCGGCGGCGCGCGCGCTGGCTGAAGGAAGGAAAGCAGAGCTCTCCGATCAGGTTCGGCTCGTCTCACGCACCGGGCATGAGGCCCAGTTGTCCGGGAGCGCGACCCCCATTCGGCAGGTGCAGGGCGAATGCCTGGGCGCCGTCGTGCTCTTTCGAGACGCCTCTGAGCAATTTCAGGCGCAGGAGGCCCTGCGCGAGCGCGGGCGGCACCTGCAGACCATCATCGAGACCGAGCCGGAGTGCGTGAAGGTGGTGGACGCCGACGGGCAGCTGGTCGAAATGAACGCCGCCGGCATGGCGATGCTCGAGGTGGACACCCTCGCCGAGGCGGCTCGACCCGGGCTGGCGAGCTTCATCGTCCCCGCCTATCGCGAGGCGTTTCAGCGCCTGCACCAACGCGTCCTCGAAGGGGGGCGCGGCGTGCTGGAGTTCGAGGTCATCGGCAAGCGCGGCACCCGCCGCTGGCTGGAGACGCACGCCGCGCCGCTGCAGCGGTCACCCGCCGGGGGCCCCATGTTGCTGGGCATCACCCGCGACATCACCGAGCGCAAGCGCGCCGAGGCCGCCCGCGAACGCCTCGAATCGCAGCTCGCCCAGGCGCAGAAGATGGAGGCCATCGGCCAGCTCGCAGGTGGCGTGGCGCACGACTTCAACAACCTGCTGAGCATCATCATCAGCACCGCCGAGCTCGCCGAGACCGGGCTGCCCCCGGGCCACCCCGTGCGCGAGGACCTGCTGCAGATCCGCCAGGCCGGTGGGCGGGCCGCCACCCTCACCTCTCAGCTGCTCGCCTTCAGCCGCAGCCAGGTGCTGGAGCCGCAGGTGATCGAGCTCGGTGCGGTGCTCAGCGACATCGGGCAGATGCTCTCCCGGGTGATCCGCGAGGACATCGTGCTCAGCCTGCGCCCCTCTGTCGCGCCCGCGCGCGTGAGCGCCGATCGCAGCCAGCTGGAGCGCGTCTTCGTCAACCTCGCCATCAACGCCCGCGACGCCATGCCGAAGGGGGGCACGTTGACGATCGAGACGGGGCCGGTGAGCTTCGCCACCCCACCCCTGACCAGTCCTCCGCTGCCGCCCGGGGACTACGTGATGTTGTCGGTGAGCGACACCGGCGTGGGCATCGACCCCGCCGTGATGCCGCGCATCTTCGAGCCGTTCTTCACCACCAAGGCGCGCGGCCAGGGCTCAGGGCTGGGCCTCTCGATGGTGTACGGCATCGTGGCGCAGAGCCAGGGCGGCGTGGAGGTCTCGAGCGAGCTCGGGCACGGCACCAGCGTGCGCATCTACCTGCCGCAGGTGAAGGAGCCGGTGACGGAGCTGGGCCCGGGCGCCGCGGTGGCCACCGGCGGCGGGCATGAGACGGTGCTCATCGTCGATGACGAGCCGGGGCTCGCGGGGGTGGCGACGCGCATTCTCGCTTCCGCGGGCTACACCACGCTCACGGCCGTCGGGGCCGAGGAGGCCAAGCGCTGCCTGAGCGCGCATGAGGGCGTGGTGCACCTGCTGCTCACCGACGTGGTGATGCCGGGCGTGAGCGGGCCGGCGCTGGCCGCCGAGCTGCTGCTGGGCCGGCCCGGCCTCAAGGTGCTCTACACCTCGGGGTACTCCGATGACGTGCTGCTGCGCGCGGCGGTGCGCGACGAGCGGGCTCACTTCCTGCGCAAGCCGTATGGCGCGGCAGAGCTGCAGCGTCGCGTGCGCGAGGTGCTCGACCAGGAGTGACGCGCTCCCTCTCCCTGCGAAGCAGGGAGAGGGTCGGGGTGAGGGGCGACGCTTGTTCGCGCTGCTGCGGCTGCTGACCGTCAGCCCTCTCCCCGAC
>VFKJ01000631.1 GCA_009885595.1 Myxococcales bacterium
CAGCCAATCGGGCCGGAAGTCGATGCCGCCGTTGAGGCCCACCCCCATGAGGTCGCCCCGCGCGACGAAGCCGGTCTTCGCCTCGAACTCGGGCGAGATGAGGAGCCCGCTCACGTTCAGGTTTCCCCAGTTGCCCTGCAGTCGGGCCTCCAGCGTCCCTGCGAGGCCGAAGCGCGACTTGAGGCCGGGGCTCGAGGTCGAAGAGCCCATCAGGGTCGCCTGCACCGTGAGCGGCCCGCCGCGGAACATGCCGTCGATCACCGGCACCACGTTGTCGGCCTCCGCGCCGAAGGGACCCTCGAAGTCGTGACGGGTCACCACCATCGCGCCCACCCGGCTCTGCTCCCCCAGGTTGTGGCTGTAGCGCGCCAGCGCGAACAGCGAAGGGTTGGTGGTGGCGGTGGGCATGGTGTGCACCACCATCGCGCCCGCGCTGCGCTCGAGCGTGCGATAGACCCCGCGCGCGCCGAAGCTGATCGGCACCGAGTGCCCGTCTGCATCGAGGCCGATGCGCCGGCTGAAGAACGGCTGCAGGAAGCCCTGGAACCCGGCCGCGAAGACGCCAGCCGACTCCAGGAAGAACTGGCGGCGCTCGGGGAAGAAGACCGAGAAGCGCGACAGGTTCACCACCCGGCGATCGACGTCGGTCTCGGCGAAGTCGGTGTTGGCGGTGAGATCGATGCCCACCGAGGGCGTGGGCTTCCAGGTCACCTCGCCGCCGCCGCTGGGCGCGATGGCGACGGGGCCGTCACCCACGCGCTCGAGCCGGCCGATGAGGTACGGCCGCAGCTGCAACGACAACCACGAGGCCGCCTCGGGCTCGAGGCCCTTCACCACGCCCGCGTAGGGCATCCGCCAGGGTGAGACCGTGCGGGGCACCGGGCTCCACACGGTGTCCTCGTTCATGCCCCGCTCGCGCCGGTAGAACTGCACGCCCCAGGTGACGCCCTTGCCGCCATGGCGCAGCGACTTCCACGGAATCGCCACCTCGACCTTCCAGCCCTGCTCGTCACGCTTGGTCTGCGCGCGCCACACGGTGTCCCAGTTGGGCTCGAACATCGAATCGTCGACGACCTGTTCCTCGCGCTGCGCGCCGAACGGGTTGACCGAGAAGCTGAAGGCGTTGCGCCCGTCACCCAGGGTGTCGAGGATGATGGAGAAGCTGTCGCACTCGTTGATCTGAAAGTCGCGGCGCATGTCGCGCTGGTTGAAGGCGCCCCACCCTCCGGGCTGCTCGAGCTCGGCGGAGACGTAGAGGGCGTGGTCGTCGAACACCAGGCGCACCACGCTCTGGTGGGTGGCGGGCGCGCCCTGCTTCGGCTCGAACTGGACGAAGTCGTTGGTGGGGACGGCTGACTTCCACGCCGCGTCGGAGAGGTCGCCGTCGATGTCTGGTGGCTCGGTCACCCGGACCGCTTCGATCGGCCGACGGGCTTCCAGCTTGGGCGGATCGAAGAACGCCGGGACCTGGGCCGCGGCCGCGCCTGAGACCAGCCACAGCCACAAGCCTGCGATGCGCATCAGCCCCCTCACGTTCGACGCGGCAATGTATTGCCAACCCGGACCCCGGCGCCGAGAAGTTGTTGCCACCAGCGAGTCGGCGGCGCACAACTCAAGGCCATGTTCGACCTCCTCCTCAAAGGTGGCATCTGCCTGACGCCCTCGGGCCGGGCGGAGCTCGACGTCGGAATCTCCGGCGGCCGCATCACTGCCCTGGGCGCTTTGGACTCGGGCCAGGCGAAGGCGGTGTTCGACGCGAAGGGGCTGCACGTGCTGCCCGGGGTGATCGACCCGCAGTGCCACTTCCGCGAGCCGGGCCTCACCCACAAGGAAGACCTCGGCAGCGGCAGCGCCTCAGCGGCCATGGGCGGCGTCACCACCTTCTTCGAGATGCCGAACACCCACCCCAACACCGACTCGGCCGAGCAGCTGGCGTGGAAGGTCGCGCGCGCGAAGGAGACCTCGTGGACCGACTTCGGCTTCTTCATCGGCGCCACCAACGAGAACGCCGACACCCTGGGCTCGCTGGAGACGCTGGAAGGCTGCGCGGGCATCAAGATGTTCTGCGGGTCCTCCACGGGCACGCTGCTGGTGGACAAGCCGGAGAACCAGCGGCGGGTGATGAAGAGCGGCCATCGCCGCATCGCCTGCCACAGTGAAGACGAGGCGCGGCTGCAGGAGCGCAAGGGGCTCTTCGCCGGCCGCGGCGTCGACGCGCACCCCGAGTGGCGTGACGAAGAGTGCGCGGTGAAGTCGACCCGCGGCCTGATGACGCTGGCGCGGGAGACCAACCGCCGCCTGCACGTTCTCCACGTCACCACCGCGGGCGAGGTGCCGTTGCTGGCGGCGAACAAGGATCTGATCACCTTCGAGGTGTGCCCGCAGCACCTCACCCTGGCCGCGCCCGAGTGTTACGAGCGGCTGGGCAGCCTGGCGCAGATGAACCCGCCCATCCGCGACGCGCGGCACCAGGCGGCCCTGTGGGAAGCGATTCGCCTGGGCCTGGTCGACGTGCTCGGCAGCGATCACGCGCCGCACACCCTGGAAGAGAAGCAGAAGCCGTGGCCCGCTTCGCCCTCGGGGATGCCGGGCGTGCAGACCCTGGTGCCGTTGATGCTCGATCACGTCAAAGCCGGGCGGCTCACCCTGGAGCGCTTCGTCGATCTCACCTCGGCGGGTCCGGCGCGCGTGTTCGGCATGAGGAGGAAGGGCCGGTTGGTGCCCGGGTACGACGCCGACTTCACCCTGGTCGATCTGCAGGCGCGGCGCACCATCACCAACGAGTGGTCGAGGTCGAAGTGCGGGTGGACTCCGTTCGACGGGATGCAGGTGACCGGTTGGCCGATGGCCACCCTCGTGCGCGGGAACATCGTGATGCGCGACGGCGCGCTGCAGGGCACCGCCTGCGGACAGCCGGTGCAGTTCGACGTCTGACGCGGCTTCAGTCGCCTTCGAACGGCCGCTCGAGGCGCTCGAGCACGCGCTCCTTCTGGCGTTCCTTGTAGGCGTCGTGGCTGTTCTGCCCGCTCTCGTTGGCGAGCGCGGTGTGGCGATCGATCACCTGGAACTCGACCATCGCGTACACCACGCTGCCCAGGCGCTCGAGCTCGGGCGTCTGCGCCAGGCTCACGAACGGATCGATGCGCAGCGGCAGGTCCACCACGAAGTCGAGGTGCCTGTAGGTCGGCCCGGAGGACTCGTTCATCGGGCGATCGCTCGACTCGCCCTCGTCGGCGGGGATCGCCACGATCTCGTTCTGCGACTGCCCGGGGATGACGTAGTTGAAGGGGAAGAGGTGCCGGGTGAAGTGCAGGATGACCGCGGGGATCTGGTCGATCTCCTCCACCATCACCCGGAAGCGGATCTTGTCGTAGACCTGCGCGGCGAGCGTCTCCCGCTTGGCCAGCAGCTTGAGGATCAGCGCCTCGCGCGTCTTCTCGCCGCCCGCGAAGTCGACGATGGGGAAGCCGGACGCCTTGAGCGAGTCGACCACCCGGGTGACCTCGGCCGAGGCCAGCGACACCAGGTTCCGCTCTGAGATGGGCACGTGAAAGAGCAGCTCGCGCCCGTTCATGTGGTTGATGGTGTTCATCACCTTCAAGGTGAAGCAGGCCGACGTGCGCACCGCGCGGCGCTCCTGCTTGCGGGTGAGCAGGAAGATCTCGCGCACGTCCTCAACGCGCGCCACCTCGGGCGCCACCTTGCGCAGCAGCGTGCCCTCGAGGAACCCCACCGACTCGGAGAGCAGGTGCCGCAGGTACCGCGCGTCTCTGGGGACGTGCCAGTCGAGCTTGTTGAGCCGCAGCACCTCGTCGACCTCTTCGAGGCTGCCGAACTCGAGGCCCCGCCAGTCGACCACCGAGTCTCCGGCGAGCACATGCCGGACCACCTCGAGCTCGCGGGGCCGCATGCCCAACCGGTTCAGCCAGGAACGAAGAGAGTGGGTCACCGCGATCGACATCATAAGTCGCGGCGACCCGCCCCGCGGCGTTTTCAGCCCCCGCCGACCGGTCGTCGGCGCACCAGGGTGCGCGCGCTCACCTTGAGCCGCCGCGCGGCGCGCGCCCGGTTCCCCTGTTCTGAGGAGAGCACCGCGTCGATGTAGCGCTCGGTCACCTCGGCCAACGTGAGCGAGAGCGGCAGCGCGAGCAGCTCGTCAGGCAAGGCCGAGCGCATGAACGCCGGCAGATCTCCTGGCTGCAGCCGCTTGCCCGGCTGAAGCAGGCACAGCTGCTCCACCAGGTTCCGCAGCTCGCGCACGTTGCCCGGCCAGCGCCAGGTGGCGAGGCGCGCGCGCACCGCCTTGGGAAACGCGGGCGCTTCCACGCCGTGCTGCGCGCTGCACTGGCTGACGAAGAAGTCGAGCAGCGGCTCCACGTCGGCGGGCCGCTCTCGCAAGGGCGGCACGGTGAAGGTGATGCCTTGAATCCGGTAATACAGATCGGCGCGAAAGCGCCCCGCCGTCACTTCCTCGGGCAGCGACTTGAGGGTGGCGCAGATCAACCGCACGTCGGCCACCAGCTTCGCGGTGCCGCCCACGCGCATGAAGCGGTGCGCCTCGAGAAAGCGCAGCAGCTTGGGCTGCAGCGCCAGCGGCAGCTCTCCAATCTCGTCGAGGAAGAGCGTGCCGCCCGAGGCCGCTTCGATCTTCCCGATCGCCCGCTCGGTCGAGCCGGTGAAGGCGCCCCGCTCGCGGCCGAACAGCTCACTCTCGAACAGCGCCTCGGGGATGGCGGCGCAGTTGATGGGGACGAAAGGCCCCGCGCGGCGATGGGACAGCTCGTGGCAGCGCCTCGCCATGATGTCCTTGCCGGTGCCGCTCTCGCCCAGCAGGGTGACCGTCACGTCCTTTTCAGCGACCTTCTGGATGCCTTCGTCGAGCCGTTTCATCGCTTTCGAAGCGAACACCGGCTCAAAAAGCACGACGTCTTGTCGTCTTCTGACTGCACCCATCGGCAGGACTCCGTAAATTCAAGTGTTTGCGACTGGACCTGAAGCTGCAGTCCCACCCTGCCATGTCTTTGCCCGCCTCTCCACCCGAGCCCAATCCCCTCGTCGCGGGGTTCGCTTAGATGGGCTGGGGCGTCAGCCAGAGCAGCGTGGGGCTGA
>VFKJ01000769.1 GCA_009885595.1 Myxococcales bacterium
AGCCCGAACGCGATCGAGCCGACCGCGCCCGCGGTGTAGCGCCCGAAGCCGGGCAGGGTGAGCAGCGCGTCGACCGAGTCAGGCAGCTCGCCTTCGAAGCGCGCCACCAGCTCCCGGGCGGCGAGGTGGAGATTTCTCGCGCGCGAGTAGTAGCCGAGCCCTGTCCACAGCCCGAGCACGTCCTTGAGCTCGGCCGCGGCCAGTGACTTCACGGTGGGGAAGCGCCCGAGGAACTTCGTCCAGTAGCGCACCACGCGATCGACCTGCGTCTGCTGAAGCATCACCTCGCTGACCCAGACGCCGTACGGATCGCTCGTGTTGCGCCACGGCAGGGAGCGCCTCGATCGATCGAACCACTGCAGCAGCTGGGTACGCACCTCGCGCTTGAGCCCTCTCGCGCGCTCCACCGGACTGGTCACCGGCCCACCACATCACAAGTAAGGTGAGAGGCCATGCTCGCCCTGCTCGCGGCCGTCACGCTCACCGCCCAACCGCTCGAGCTCGAGGGGTGGAACCGGGACCGCCTGCAGACCAGCCGGGTGGGGATGATGGTGCTGGGCGCGTGGGCGGTGGGGAACATGGGCGTGGGCGCCTTTGGCTTCGGGCTGGAGCGGGACGAGCGGCTGCGCTTCGTCCACCTCGGAAACCTGCTGTGGAACGCGGTCAACCTCGGCCTCGCGCTCAACACGCTCATCCGCGAGTGGAACGCAGACCCCGCGGCGCTCAACGCGAAGCAGAGCCTCGAAGCGGCCGAGCAGCTCGAGAAGATCTTCTTCATCAACGGCGCGCTCGATCTCGGCTACCTCGCGATGTCGGCGTTCCTGTGGCAACGCGGCGAGGCCACCAGCGATCCGCGCCTGGTCGGCCTGGGGCAGGCGCTGCTGATCCAGGGCGCGTTCCTGTTCTGCTTCGACGTCACCATGGGAATTCTCAACGCGCGCCTCACGGGCCGGTTGCTCGAGGGCGTCACCGTGAACGTCACGCCGGTCGCGATCAGCGGCACCTTCTGAAGGGCCTCCCAGGGATTCCTTGTGCACAGAAGAGGCTAGAATTACTGCTGATTTTCGGAACGTCCGGCACGACGGTGGGCACCTCGCCTCTCATGACCTGAGAGTGCCGCATCGCCTCGAGGTATTGAGCGAGAACAAGAAGTGCGCCTCGCGTCTCTCGCCTGCTCGTTGTTCCTGACCGGCTGCGTCGGGCTCGCTGATCCCGCCCTGGTGACGAGCTCGCTCAATCCGGGCGAGACGGCCGACTCAGGCGCCGTGATCGCCTCGGCAGTGGACGGTGGGGTCGACAGCGGCACCCCGCAGACCGACGCCGGAACCCCGGCCAGCGATGCCGGCACTCCGGTGAGCGATGCCGGAACGCCGCCCGTCGACGCCGGGGTCGATCCCTGCGCGAGCATCACCTGCACCGCCACGGGGGCCCGCTGCGATCGCGCGCTGGCTCGCTGCGTGTGTGGGCCCGGCTTCAACGGCGACGGCACCACCTGCACCCCTGTCGTCCCCGGCAGCCCCGAGAGTCGCACCTCGGCCGAGGTCTGCACCGCTTGGCGCGCGGCGCAGACGCGACGTGAGACCGGCGACGGCTTCACGGTGAGCACCACCACCTGCGATCCCGGCACGCTCTCCCGCAACGCGCTCGACGACGCGCTCGCCCGGCTCAACTTCTTCCGTTGGCTGGTGGGCCTGGGCCCCACCGCGGACACCCAGAGCGGCGATGACACCGCCCAGGCCTGCGCCGTCGTCTCGGCCTGGAACGCGGCCGGTCCTGCGGCGCACTTTCCGCAATCGACGGCGACTTGTTACACGCCCAGCGGTGCCTCGGGCGCGGGCTCGAGCAACATCGCCTGGGGCGCGCGCGACGCAGCCGATGCCATCGACCTCTGGATGATCGACTTCGGCAACGAGACCACCTTCGGTCACCGCCGCTGGCTGCTCAACCCGCCGCTCAACCCCGTGGGCATCGGTCACTACCGGGGGGGCAACAACTACGGCTCGGCCTCGTGCATCAGCGTCTTTGGTGGCGGCGGCACCGGCCCCAGCCCCGCCTTCGTGGCCTTCCCTCCGCCCGGCTTTTCCCCCACGCCGCTCACCCAGTGGCAGTGGACGATTCACGGGAACATTCCGCTGTCCGGGTCCACGGCGACGGTGACGCGCACGGGCGACGGCCTGATGATGCCGACGCGCCTCGAGATCCTCCAGGGCTCCTACGGGCAGGCGACGGTCGCGCTGTTCCGCGAAGGCTGGAGCCCGGTCTCCGGTCAGACGTACCACGTGCGCCTCGCCGGGACGGGCGGGCTGGGCGTGGTCGAGTACGACGTGAAGCCGACCGACTGTCCGTGATAGGCGCGCCCGCGTGTCCAAGCCACTCGTCTTCGCCCTTCACGACAGCCTGATGCTGTTGGCGCCTCCGGGCTGGACGAAGGTCGAGCTCTCCGTCGCGCGCACGCCGCAGGGGCTCAAGGTCACCGAGCTCAAGACCGAGGGCACCGGCGGCAAGGAACCCAAAGCCCCGCCGCAGCTCCACGTCGATCACCGCGAGGAAGCGCAGCGCCTGAGTGAAGCGCTCACGGATCTCTCCAGCGAGCTCGCAGGCCGCTGGGTGCCGGGCAGGGTGGCGATCGAACGGCCCGCGCCGGGCTTCGCGGACTGGAAGCTCTTGCGCGATGACGGCTCGGTGGCCTGGTTCACGCGCCTCGAGTCGGCCGAGCTGAAGACCTTGCTCATCACCGACGAGCTGTTCGACGCGCTCACCGGCACCGAGCGCGCGTTTCACGAGCTGCAGGGCCAGCTGCAGCAGCGGCTTGGCAAGGTGACCGGCTTCGCGTTCGATCCGGCGCACGGCATGCTGCGCGTCGATCGGCCGGGTGGCCCGCTCGAGCTCAAAGCGCAGCTGGTGGGCAGCTACCTCCCCGACGTCTTCACCTGGATGTGGAGCTGGAGCGACGAGCACGCTCAAGCCCCCTCCACCGATCGCGTGCGGCGCGTCTGCCAGCCCGAGCTCCAGCCCGACGGGCTGGCCGCGTTCTGGCGCCCCCACTTCCACTGCGACGAAGGCTTCGCGTGGGCGCTGGCGGGGCACGTGGCGGTGAGCATCGGCGCGCGGGGGCTCTTCCGCGCGCAGCCTGCTCAAGCCGAAGGCGCGCTCTTCTTCGCGCTCCTGGAGTTGCCCCGCGGCGCAGCCGTTCAGTGAAACGGATCACATCGCAGGCTTGAGCGGGTCGTGCTCGGCGATCATGCGGCTGACCCGCGCGTCGTCGATGCGCTTGCGCAGCGACTCCGACTCGTGCTGATCGCGGACCGTCTTGGCGAGGCTGAAGGTGCTGCCCACCGAGAACAGCAGCCCCATCGCCATGAAGGCCTTCACCCAGACGTCGACGGGCAGGAACCAGATGCCCATTCCGGTGACGCCAGTCGCGAGCACGAACGAGATCCAGGTCTGTGCGACCCAGGCGGAGGAGTGAATCTGAGAGGCTTCGACTTTCGACATGGTGTGCTCCCTGGTTGGTGACAGGGACCACGAGACCACGCGCCATCGATTCCGTGGTGGAACTAACCGGCGGTCGATCGATAACTGGCAGAAACTAATCAGCCCCGGAGTTCCGGTGCCTTGGAACTCCGGGGCATGACCCCGACGGGATTCGAACCCGTGTAACAGCCTTGAAAGGGCCGTATCCTGGGCCACTAGATGACGGGGCCGTTCTGCGGTGCTGCGGTGCTGCTGCTGTGAGTCGCGGGGGATTTGAACCCCCGACCCTCGGCTTAAAAGGCCGGTGCTCTACCAACTGAGCTAGCGACTCTCAATCACTCACTTCTTCTGCTTGTCCGGTTCCACCACTACCTGCAACGACGTGGTGGCGCCCTCTACCTGAATCTTCACGGTCGTGGTGCCGACATCGAGCGGGAGAAGCGCGTTGTCGCCGACGATCTGGACGATCTTCCGGTCGGCCGACGAATAGAGCGCCTTGCGGTCGGTGAGCTCCTTGCCGCTCTTGCGGAAGGCCCTCACTTTCACGTGGGTGGACTGCTCGCCTTCCTTCAAGGTGAGCACCTTGGGCTCGACCTCGATGCGGTCGACGTAGATGACCTGCACGGTGGCGCGCGCCTCGACGTCGCCGGCCTTCGCGATCACCTCGGTCTCGCCATCGGCCACCGGGGTGAGCAGGCCCTTGGAAGTGACGGCCGCGATGGTGGGGTCCACCACCGACCAGGAGACGGGGGTGCGGGTGGCGCGGGCGCCGCTGCGGGCCATGCACTTGGCCTCCATCCACGTCTGCCCGTTGGGAGACTTGAAGACCACGTCGGCCGGCACCAGATCGATGAAGTCGATCTTTTCGCAAGCACAGAGCAGCAGGACGCTCAGGAAGGCGAGGGTTCTCATGGGCAGCGGCGCTTAGCGTGTTAGAGGCGCGCGCGCCATGGCTCCAAAGCCCATCGACCACGAAGAGGTCACCGAGGATCCCGAGGAGCTCGCCGAGGACGACGAGCCCAGGCCGGCCGGCACGCTCTACATCACCCGCGCGGGCGCGGAGAAGCTGCGCGCCGAGCTCAAGCACCTGCTCACCGTGGAGCGGCCGAAGGTGACGGCCGAGGTCTCCTTCGCCGCCTCGCTGGGCGATCGCTCGGAGAACGCCGAGTACATCTACGGCAAGAAGCGGCTGCGCGAGATCGATCGCCGCCTGCGCTTCCTCGACAAGCGGCTGGAGAAGCTGACCGTCGTCGACCCGACCGAGCACAAGGACACCTCGAAGATCTTCTTCGGCGCCACCGTGACCCTGCAGAACGAGGAAGATGGGGTGAAGGTGAGCTACCAGCTGGTCGGGCCCGACGAGACCGATCTCAAGTCGGGGAAGATCTCGGTGGACTCTCCGGTCGGCCGGGCGCTGCTGGGGAAGAGGGCAGGTGCCGTGGTTACCGTCAATCGGCCCAGGGGCGAAGTCGACTTCGCCGTGGTGGCCATCAAATACGTATGAAGGCAACGGAGCGCGCGTGCTTTAGTGCGACTCCGAAAAGCGAGCAGTTCACCACTCCCACCGGGGGCTTTTTTGGCGCGGAAGAACTTCGTTCTCGACACCAACGTCCTGCTGCACGATCCACGTTCGATCTACAGCTTCGGCGACAACACGGTCATCGTTCCCATCTACGTGATCGAAGAGCTCGACATGTTCAAGAAGGACATGTCCGAGCTGGGCCGCAACGCCCGGCAGGTCGCCCGCTATCTGGACGCTCACCGCAAGGAAGGCACGCTCGCCGAGGGCGTGCCGCTGCCCAACGGGGGGATGCTGAAGGTCTCCTTCGTCGAGCACGATCTGCCCAAGTCGATGGCCGACGGGCAGCTGATGGACAACCGCATTCTGGCGGTGGGCATCGAGACGCGCCTGCGTGACCCCAGCAGCCAGACGGTGTTCATCACCAAGGACACCAACCTCCGCATTCGCGCCGACGCCTTAGGCCTCATCTCGGAGGACTTCGAGCCCGAGCGGGTGGAGATAAGCGATCTCTACACCGGCGTCAGCGAGCGGCTCGTTTCCGCCGACACCATCAACCAGCTCTACAAGCCCGGCGCCCAGGTCACCATCCCCGACCTCGACAAGCTGGTGCCCAACGAGTTCGTCCTCTTCAAGGACCAGGCGAACCCCTCGCACACCGCGATGGGCCGCTACGACGCCGACAAGCAGGCGGTGGTGGCGCTCAACCGTCAGGTGAAGGACGGCGTGTGGGGCGTGCGCCCGCGCAACATGGAGCAGAGCTTCCTCATCGACCTGCTCCTCAACGACGACCTCAAGATCGTCACCATCGTGGGCAAGGCCGGCACCGGCAAGACCCTGATGGCGATCGCCGCGGGCCTGCAGAAGGTCACCGAAGAGGCCGCCTTCCAGAAGCTGCTGGTGAGCCGCCCGATCTTCCCGCTCGGCCGAGACATCGGCTACCTGCCCGGTTCGGTGGACGAGAAGCTCAACCCCTGGATGCAGCCGATCTTCGACAACGTCGAGTACCTGCTCAACCTCTCGCGCAACGACAAGAAGTCGGGGCGCGGTTACCACGAGCTGATGGACCTCGGGATCATCGAGATCGAGCCGCTCACGTACATCCGCGGCCGCTCGATCCCCAACCAGTACATCATCGTCGACGAGGCCCAGAACCTCACCCCGCACGAGGTGAAGACCATCGTCACCCGGGTGGGCGACAACACCAAGATCGTGCTCACCGGCGACCCGGCGCAGATCGACAACCCCTACGTCGACTCCACCAACAACGGGCTGGTGCACGTGGTCAACCGCTTCAAGGCGCAGAAGATCGCCGGCCACGTGACCATGACCAAGGGTGAGCGCAGCGCGCTCGCAGAGATCGCCACCAACCTCCTTTGATCGCCATGAGTGACGAGACACCTCCCAAGGCCGACCCGAGCGCCGAGCGGCCGCTGATCGACTACCCCACCGTCTACGCCTTCAAGGTGATGGGGAAGCTCGAGCACGGGTTTGCCGAGTACATCCGGCAGAAGTTCAGCCGCCTGATGGGCAGTGAGGTGAGCCGGGACTCCATCGCAGAGAATGTGTCGAAGCAGGGGCGCTACGTCTCGTTGACCGTGTCCGTGTATTTGCTCTCGGAGGATCAGCGGCGCACCATCTACGCTGAGATTCACACCGACAAGCGGATCGTCTACTACTTGTGAGGGTTTCCGCCTCTGTGTAAGGGGGCTTCGACACCATGGCCGACCCCTTCCCTCTGTACGTTCCGCCTGAGACGCGCCGGCTCTTCCAGTCGGAGTCATTGCTCCGGCGTTTCGCGCAGATGTCGCATTGGAACGAGGGGGCGAGCCTGCTCGAGCTCCACGGCAGCCTGGGGGCGCTGGCCATCGCCAAGGCCCTCTCCTGTCACCTCACGATCGTCGAGCCCGATCAGCGCCTGGCTGACGCCATCAAGGAGCGGGCGCGGGTGGTGGGGGTGGGTGACAAGGTCGCGGTGCAGCACGGCCCGGTGGGCAGCATCAAGTTCGCCGAGCGGGCCTTCGACGGCATCTTCTCGTTCGGTCGGGTGATCGGCGTGCCGGCACAGGTGGCCAAACAGTGGCGGGCCTGCCTCGCCCCCGGCGGCCGGCTGGGCCTGACCGCGGTGGTGAGGGTTGGCCGCGTCGCCAACGAGCCGGTGCTGGCGGCGTGGAAGGAGCGGCTGGGAACGGCGCTGCTGACGCCGCGAGAGACGCTGATGACGATCGAGGCCGAAGGCTACGAGCCCGAGCTGATCGAGACGCTCAGCGATTCAGAGCTCGACGAGTACTACCGCGAGCTGGAGACCATCCTGGGCAAGACCGCGGACACCAGCGCGGCCGGCTCGCTGGCGCTGCGCGGAGAGATCGCGCTGCACCGCACCGGCAAGACCGGCGTCACCATCGGCTTCATCGTGGCAAGGCGTAAGGAACCCGGTGAGAAGCCGCCGCCGTCACGCGACGGCGGCTGAAGCGGGTCTTCAGTGCACCGCGCCGGTGAAGTCGACGACCTCGATCGGCTCGGGCGCGATCTGGAAGTGCACCTCTTCGCGGTAGCCCTCGGCGTCGCCTGAGATCTGGAAGGGCATCGGCCGGGAGAAGCGAATGGTGGCGTCCTTCACCAGGTAGTCGTTGAGGCCCTCGGGGAACCAGGTGCCCGACCACATCTTGCCGAGGTTCGAGAGGATCGCCGTGGCCGCCACCGTACCCAGGCGCAGATCCATCATCCCGCGGCGCTTGCCGGCGAACGGGAACATCTTCAGCTCGAAGCCGTAGAACGGCACCGTGCCGGCCGCCGCGATCACCAGCGGGCCCTGGTAGATGGTGGCGCCCGGCACGAACGTCTCGACCGGGGTGCCATCGGGGCCCATGCGGTACGCGAGCGCGGGGCCGTTGGTGACCTCGCAGTCGACCGTGTTCGAGTTCGAGAGGTAGTAGGGCACCGTCTTGAAGGCGACCGAGGTGAAGTAGCCGGCGGCCCCGGTCATCATCTTGGAGAAGGGGCCCTGCGCGAAGCTGTTCTTCACCGAGTTGTAGTCGTTGAGGATCTTCCCATCCATCCCCAGGCCGGCGAAGGGGGCGCGCTTGCCGTCGATCAGCAGCAGATCGATCGAGCGGTAGCCGGGCACCTCGCCGGCGCGGGCGCGCAGCACGTCGTCGACGAAGCCGTCAGCGCGGGTGGAAGAGGCCTTCACCAGGGAAGCCACCGAGTTGCCGGTGCCCAGCTTGAGCACCCCGAAGCGCGGGGTGGGCGTGGGGTGATGCTGCCGGCGCAAGGCGACCTGGCCGAGGATCTCGTTGACGAAGCAGGTGAGCGTGCCGTCTCCGCCACCCAGGAACACCGTGTGGTAGCCGCGATCGACCACCTGCTGCGCGATGCGGCGGGCGTCGAGCTCGGAGCGGGACAGGTAGAGATCGCCCTCAGGGACCACGTGGGAGAGCGCCCGCTGGATCTTCGAGGTCACCTTGCGCGCGCTCAGGTTCAGCAGCACGGCCACCCGGTGGTCCACTTCAAGGCGCGGAGGAACCTGCTCGACGTCAGCTCGGAACGGTTGAACCCACACGGTTACGGCCCTCCTGGTCCTCGTAATGCCCCCCACACCCGACGACACCAGGATCAGTTGCTACAGCACTAACCTTGCCAGTTGACTCGATGCGTCAAGCGCGCGGATTAACTGGGAGTCCGATACCCGACAGGCACGAGATTGGAACCCTGCGGTGGCAGTCGCTGCGAAGCGTCGTACGCAGTGGGCCCCCGCGCCCGATCCCGCAGGGCCCGCGCGGGTGGGTTGACGTGGGGAGGTCGGTGGTTAGTTTGCAGACGTCGCCGGCGTGCTCAAAACCGGCTGTCAATTCAACTCTTTAGGAGACACGGCACATGGGTAAGATCATCGGTATCGACCTGGGCACCACCAACTCGGTGGTGGCCATCATGGAGGGCCGAGAGCCCAAGGTCATCGTGAACGAAGAGGGCAGCCGCATCACCCCTTCGGTCGTCGCCTACACCAAGGACGGCGAGCGCCTCGTCGGCCAGGTCGCCAAGCGCCAGTCGATCACGAACCCCGAGCGCACGGTCTATTCGATCAAGCGCTTCATGGGCCGGCGCTTCAACGAGGTGACCGAGGAAGCGAAGCTGGTGCCCTACAAGGTGGTGCGCGGCCCCAGCGACGACGCCCGGGTGGAGATCGACGGCAAGCAGATCAGCGCTCCGGAGATCTCGGCGCAGGTGCTGCTCAAGCTCAAGCGCGCGGCGGAGAACTACCTGGGCGAGAAGGTGACGGACGCCGTCATCACCGTGCCCGCGTACTTCAACGACGCCCAGCGCCAGGCCACCAAGGAAGCGGGTCGCATCGCGGGCCTCAACGTGTTGCGCATCATCAACGAGCCCACAGCTGCCGCGCTGGCGTACGGGCTCGACAAGAAGAAAGAC
>VFKJ01000585.1 GCA_009885595.1 Myxococcales bacterium
GAACCATGCGCTCATCACAAAGACATCTCATGACGCACTGACACCTCGGCCCAGCGTGCCTGAGCTGGCGCTCATTGATAAGGCGACCCCATGCCCCTCGACCTGCAGGCCTATCTCCGGCGAATCGATTTTCACGGCGACCCCAAGCCCACGCTCGCGACGCTCGACGCGCTCTGCGCGGCCCACGTGAAGCAAATTCCCTTCGAGAACCTCGACGTGTTGCTCGGGCGGGGCATCGACCTCTCGGACGACGCGGTCGATCACAAGCTCGTGCACCGCGGTCGCGGCGGCTACTGCTTCGAGCACAACCCGCTCTTCCACCGCGTGCTCACCGCGCTGGGCTTCGAAGTGAAGCTCGTCAGCGCACGGGTGCGGTTGCAGCGGCCCCGCGACTTCACCCCGCCGCGCACGCACGTATTCAACGTGGTGACGATCGAGGCAGAGCGCTTCGTGGCCGACGTCGGCGTGGGCGCGCTCTCACCGACCAGCGCGTTTCGCCTCGACACCGACGACGAGCAGCCCACGCCCCACGAGCCGCGCCGCATCGTGCGCGAAGACGGGAAGCTCTTTCACCAGGCGAAGCTGGGCGACACCTGGGCCGACGTCTGCGAGTTCACCCTCGAGGAGATGCCGCCCATCGATCGCGAGGTCGGCAACTGGTTCACCAGCGCGCACCCGCTGTCGCACTTCCGCAACCGCCTGCTCGCCGCCCGCGCGCTCGACGAGGGAGGCCGCCTCACCTTGCTCAACCGCGAGCTGACCGAGCGCCCGCGCGTGGGCGAGCCGAAGATTCGCCTGCTGGCGAGCCCCGACGAGCTGCTCGAGGTGCTCGCGTCGCGCTTCGGGCTGCACTTCCCCGCGGGCACGCGCTTCCAGGGCCCGCCGCTCGACTGGCCCAGGTGATCAGAAGTCGCCGGTGATGATCCCCAGGATGCCGCCGGCCCAGGGGAAGCCCCTGGTGCGGTCGAGATCCTCGTCTCTGACCGGCACCCCCAGCTCTTCCCCCTTCGCCTTGGCGAACTCACGCGCCTCGGCGGTGGTGAACTCGAAGCCGTGGCTCGAGGCGAAGCCGACGATCCGCGCCAGCGGAGTGAGGTTCTGGTTCCCGCCGGCCTGGTGCTTCTCCGCGTCGGCGCGCAGGCCCCAGTCGGTGTTGAGCTTGCGCGAGAAGCGCTCGACCTCGGACTCGCTCATCGCGACACCACGACCACAGAGCTCAGCATGGGAACCCGGCCTTCGTTTTTGGAGGAGCGATCAGCCTAGCCCCGAGCCCGCTCAGGAAAACAGCCGGCGCCACCACGGCTTGGGCGGCACCTCTTCCGGAAGCTCCTGTCGCACCACCACCGGGACCGCCGCGGTGAAGCGCGCCGCCGGGGTCTTGATCAACCGGGCCCTCAGCCCGGGATCCGAGTTGAAGGTGACGACCCCGCTGCGCACCACGAAGGTCCCGAAGCCGGGGAACGACGCCCGCGAGCGCACCTGCTCGAGCACCTTCGGGTCCGGCTGAAACTCCACCTCGCGCCTGGGAAAGTCATACACGCCGGGAGCGGCGCCGTTGCGGCCGCGGGCCTCGGTGATCACCAACAGGAAGCGCCCCACGCCGGGCCAGGTGGCCTCGCCGGTCTCCAGCAGTCCATCCATCAAGACCAGCGCCTGGGTCGCGTCCACGCTCACGCAGCCGCCAGGTGGTGCGCGATGCGCAGCGCCATCGTCATGATCGTCAGCTGAGGATTCACCCCCAGGCTGGTGGGCACCACGCTGCCATCCGCGATGCTGCAGCCGGGCAGCTCCCAGCACTCGCCGTACGGATCCACCACCGAGGTCTCCTTCGAGGGCCCCATGCGGCAGGTGCCCAGCGGGTGCTGGCTGCCGCACTCGAGGTCCCTGCCCTTCACGTGCTCGAGATCGAGCGTGCGCAGCCGATCAGGCGTCACCCCGCCCAGCCCCAGCACCGGCAGGAACACCTCCTTGGCGCCCGCGGCGAACCAGATGTCGGCCATCAGCCGCATCAGCTTCGGCACCACCGCCTTGTCCTTCTGGTGCATGCGGTAGGTGACGAACGGCTCGCGCCCCGGGCCCCGCCGCACCACCCCGCCGCCCTCGTCGTGCACCATGCCGCCGAACGCGCCGAGCTGGCCGATCTGTCGCGCGCGCTCCACGTGCTTCGGGCCGATGCCCGGCATGGTGGCCGCCAGCACCCCGGGGGGGAGGAAGAGCGAGGTGAGCGTGATGCCCTCGGGTTCCCAGTCATCGGCGTACATCGACTGCAGCGCGCCTCTCCACCCCTGGACCTGCTCGTCGAAGCGGCCCATCACGCGGAAGCCGGGGTGCAGGGTGAGGTTGTGCCCCACCTGCCCGCTCGCGCGCCCGATGCCCGAGGCCTGCGCCAGCAGCGGCGTGTGGTACGCGCCCGCCGCCAGCACCACCCGCGTCGCGTGCACGGTGAAGTTCGTGCCCGGACCACCCTCGTCTCCATTGAGCAGCCGCCCCACCACCCCGTTGGCGCGCCCATCGGCGTGGGTGACGCGCTCCACCAGGCAGCGCGACCAGATCTGCGCGCCCCTCGCCGTGGCGCGGGGCAGGAACGAGAGATCGACCGAGCGCTTGGCGCCCGTGGGGCAGCCGAAGTTGCACTTGCTGTGCCCCTCGCAGTTCCTGGTGTTGCGGCGCATCGGCTTGAGCGGGTGGCCGAGCTTCGTGGCGCCCTCGTGGAAGAGCTGGGTCGAGCGACTGCGCAGCGACTCGGGCACCTCCTCCACGTTCACCGCGCGCTCCACCTCTTCGAAGAACGGCGCCAGGTGCGCTTGGGTGAACATCGGCAGGCCGCGCTTCGTGCGCCAGCCCTCGAGCACCGTCTCCGGAGTGCGGAAGCACACGCCGCCGGTGAGCACCGACGAGCCGCCCACGCACTTGCCCATCATCACGTTGATCACCGGCGAGTCGCCCACGCCGACCGCGAAGGTGAGCCCCGCGTCGCGCCACATCGCGCGCATCTGCTGGCTGGGGGTGAGCGTGGCGTACTCCGCCTGCGGCACGTGGCGGCCTTCTTCCAGCACCAGCACGCGCTGCCCCGCCTCCGCGAGGATCGCCGCCACCACCGCGCCGCCCGCGCCGCTGCCGACCACCACCACGTCCGCGTCGAGCTCGAGCGGGCCCTCGTGCCGCGCGCCGTCGTGGAACCCCTGGACTGCGCTCATGACGGCGGCCCCAGGGACATCGGGAAGGTCGCCGAGCCCACGTGGCCCACCTCGCGTTGCACGTCGGGGTGCTCGTAATAGACGACGCACAGGAACGCCTTCACCGCCAGCACCGGGGCCGACGCGAAGGACTCCTCCATGCGCGTGAGCGCCTTGATGCGCTGGGGGATCTCGAGGTTGCGCAAGGTGGGCAGCCGCCAGATGAAGAGCGGCGAGAGCCAGGTGGCCGCGAAGAGCGCCAGCCCGAAGATCACCCGGGCCCCCGGACCCGCGCGGTGCAGGTACTCGCGCATCTCCCCCATGAGCCAGTCCAGGCGTTCGGCAGGAGGCGGCCCTTCCTCGGTGCTGAACAACGCCTCGGCGAAGACCCGCAGCGAGCTCAACATCAGGCGCGCCCCACGTCGGCGTGCGCGACCAGCCGCGAGATGATGGCGTCGGCGCCGGTGAAGAGCTTCTGGCCGTCCCACAGGGCCGGGGTGGTGGTGGTGCCTCCGCGGGAGGTCAGGTCTTTCTGCACCTCTTCATACGTGACGTTACGGAAGCGGACGAAGTCCGAGAGCTCGTGGTCCACCACGTACTTGCGCACCCGCGCGCTGCCGGGATCGGAGATGGCGTGAAACAGCTCGAACATGTCGCCACCCTAACGCCGCAGGTGAATTGAGCGCATTGATCGAAACGCACCGGCGTAGAGTGCCCCCAGCATCCCGGGAGGTGGAACTTGCAAACTCAGATGAATCAGACGCTCCAGGCCTTGCGCGGTGAGATCGAGGCCGTCACCACGCTGCAGCTCGCGCTCAACCGCATCGCGCTGACGGTCGACGACAACTCTCTGACCGTGTGGGACGGCCCCCGCCCCGAGGACGTCGAGGACGTCGCCGATGATGACGGTTCGTTCTCGCGCGAAGCGGTGGTCGAGCTGCGCGCCAAGGCCGGTGAGGCGCTCGCCCGGCGGTACAAGGAAGTCGAACACCTGATCCTCGGCCGCGCGGCGCTGGAGTCGCTGGTGCGCTCGACCCTCGCCACCGGCACCGGGGGCGTCATCACCACCGAGGGTGGCCCGCCGCCCAACGAGGTGCTCAGCGCGCTCGCGCGCAGTGGTGCGTTGCGGCTCGACTGGGCCCAGGAAGCCGCCGCGCAGGTGCGCGAGGTGCTCGAGGCGAAGGCACAGAGCAAGGCGCCCCCGCGCCCCACCGGGCCCGCGACGCCGAACGCCAAGCAGGGCAAGCCGAAGGCGAAGGTGGCTGCGAAGAAGAAGAAGCCCGCCGCGAAGAAGGCCGTGAAGGCGAAGGCCAGGCCGGCGGCGAAGAAGAAGCCGGTCGCGAAGAAGAAGAAGAAGGCGGCCCCGGCGAAAAAGAAGAAGAAGTAAGCCCTCTCCCCTGCTTCTCGGCTCGCTTCGCCTCGGCCAGTTCTCCGCTCCGCTCCGAGCCTGGCTCGCCTGGCGTTCCGCCAGACCGGCTACGCTCCGGGGGGAGAGGGGAACACGTGAGTTACTTGAGGGCGCCGACCGCGATGCGCTTCTGCTCGCGGCGGATGATCGTGCGCTGCTCTTCCGCGCGCGGGTCGGTCACTTCGAACGCCTTGAGCCGCGCCTCGGCCTCGGTGATGCGCTTCTGCGCCGCGGCGACGTCGATGCCCGAGGCCACCTCAGCGGAATCGGCCAGCACGCGCACCGCGCCCGGGCCCGCTTCCACGAAGCCGCCACTCACGAAGTAGATCGTGGTGATGGTGCCCTCGCGAACGGTGAGCGGCCCCGGCTGCATCACCGAGAGATACGGGGTGTGGCCAGGCCGCACGCCGAACAGGCCGTCGGCGCCGGGCGCGATGACCTCGTCGGCCTGCAGCTGCGCCAGCCTGCGTTCGGGTGTGACGATCTCGACGTTGAGCTTCGCCATCGCTTACCCCTGGGCCGCGAGCTTCTTCGCCTTCTCCACGGCCTCGTCGATGTTGCCGACCATGTAGAACGCCTGCTCGGGCAGATCGTCGTGCTTGCCTTCGACGATCTCCTTGAAGCCGCGCACGGTGTCCGGAATCGTGACCACCTTGCCGTCCTGGCCGGTGAAGATCTTCGCCACGTTGAAGGGCTGGCTCAAGAAGCGCTGAATCTTGCGTGCGCGGGCGACCACGGTCTTGTCGTCGTCCGAGAGCTCGTCCATGCCGAGGATGGCGATGATGTCCTGCAGCTCCTTGTACCGCTGCAGGGTCGACTGCACCTTGCGCGCGATGGCGTAGTGCTCGTCAACGACCACCAGCGGGTCGAGAATGCGGCTGGTGGAGTCGAGCGGGTCGACTGCGGGGTAGATGCCGATCTCGGTGAGAGCACGC
>VFKJ01000432.1 GCA_009885595.1 Myxococcales bacterium
CTCCCCGACCCTCTCCCCCGCGGGGAGAGGGAGGCAGTCTGGAGTCAGAGCGAGCTGTCGCGCTCGACCAGGTAGCGCATGAACATGCTGCGTACCGCCAGCGCCACCGCGATCAGCCCCATCACCAACCCGATGAGCACGTTCTTCCGCGGCGGCTGCGCGCCCGGCTTGAGCACCCCGCCCTCGACGTAGCCCGTCACCTGTCCCTCGCCCGCGAGCGACACCCCGCCATCCGTCTCCACCTTGCACCCCACCAGCGTCACCCACTTCGCCCCCGACGAATCCTTCAGCCACTCCGAGCACCCGCGCTCGACGGGCCTGAGCCTCGAGGCCTCGCTCAGCCCGGCCACGCTGAACAAGAGCAGGCCCAGGCCCGCGACGAGCAAGAGCAGCGTGCCCGCGGCCCCGCCCCATCCGTTCTCCGCGCCGAGCAGTCGCTTGAGGTTCATCGTTCCAGCGGCCAGTACAACCGCAGCAGCGTGCGCGCCGGACAATTCGCGCGCTGCACCGTCACCACGTCTCCCGCGCGCGTGAGCGGCCAGGGCCGTTCCTTTCCCGTGGTGAGGTTGGTGATCGACGCGAACGGGGTGGTCTTCACCGGCCCCAGGCGCACCACCAACCGCGCGACGTCGGCGCGAGATCGATTGAGCAGCTCGACCGCCTCGAACGCCTGGCCCAGCTGAGATCCACGCGCGGCGTCGACGTTCGAGAACACGCCACCCTCGACGCGCCAGGTGGACACGCCGTCCTTCGCCACGCTCACCCGGGCCGGACACTTTCCGTCCGGCTGGCTCACGCCGTCGATGACGAGCTCGCGCGCCACCGCGCCCGGAGGTCCCTCGAGCACCTCCCAGTAGTCCGGCAGCCACGCGTTGGGGTGCGAGACCAGCCGCCGCCGGGTGACGACGTCGAGCCGCCCGAGGTGCGCGCTCGACTGCACCAGCTGCGCCTCGAGCTCGTTGAGCTCGAGCACGGGGTTGAACTGCACCTCGCGCAGCGGCGGCAGCTCGAGCGACCACTGCTGGCCATCACGAGACGCGCTCACCAGGTGGCGGGGCGAGCTGCGGCGCTTCGGCTGGGTCGGCGACCAGGCCTGCGAGGTCACCGACACCGTGGTGCCATCGACCTGGATGAAGTTCACCGAGGGCCACAGCTTCGGCGCCTCGTCGTATTCGCCGCCGGTCCAGTCCTGGGTGAGGCCGCAGCTGCCCGCGCTGGTGATCAGCAGGTCCGCGTCGCCGTCGAGGCCCTTGAGCAACCGCACGGTGGCGTAGTGCTTGTGACCGTGCAGCACGATCACCGCGCGCCCGAGCGTCTGCAGGGTGGTGAGCGCAGAGCCCGCACCGAGGGCCGTCATGGTCAGCTCTTCGCGATCGCCGTTGCTCACCAGCCACGGCAGCACCTTGCCCACCAGGAACTTCTGCAGCGGCGGCCGGCCCCTGGTGTCGATGGCCGAGGTGTCGGTGACCGGCGTGGGGATGAGGTGGTGGTGCAGCAGGAGCAGCAGCGGCCGCTCGGGATCTCCCGCGGCCAGCTCGCTGCCCATCTGGAGCAGATCTTCCTGCCGAATCACGCCGCCCGCAGACGCAATGCCCGCCGGCAGGTAGGTGGAGTCGTACGCCACCACGTCACACGGAAAATCCGTCAGCGGCACGCGCTGCGCGAGAAACGGGGTGCCCGCGCCCAGCACCTGCACGTCGGCGCGCGCGGAGAACTTCTGGGTGAGCTCGACGAACAGGTCCTCGCGCCAGGGCGCGAAGACGCCGTCGCCGCGGCGATCATGATTGCCCGGCAGGAGGATGGTCGGCTTGGGCCCGCCCAGCTTCGCCTCGAGGCCCGCGTGCAGCCGCAGGAAGCCGTCCACCAGCCCCGGGCCCGGCTCGTTGGTGTCGAAGACGTCGCCTGTGAAGACGAGCACGTCGACCTGCTGGTCCTCGAACGCCGCGATCAGCCCCTCGAAGAGACGCGGCTGCAGCGCTGGGTCAGCGCCGTAGTGGAGATCTGAGAGGTGCGCGATGCGTCGCATGAAGGCGGCGGACAGTTTCACAATTTGCGGGGCAGTTCGACGGCTTACCCTCTCCCCGACCCGTCACGGCGTGCGGAG
>VFKJ01000545.1 GCA_009885595.1 Myxococcales bacterium
CGACTCCGCTCGGGGTGACCGGGGGTGAGCCCGCGCGTGCGCTGCGCTCACCCCGAGCGAAGTCGAGGGGCGAGCTCAGTCGACCTGCGCCACCTTGTTGCGCTCCTCGAGGAAGCCGCCCACGGCCTCCGAGATCGAGTCGGCCACGCCCTGCTGGTACTTCTCGTCGGCGAGGCGCTCCTCTTCCTCGGGGTTCGAGAGGAACGAGGTCTCCACCAGGATGGAGGGCATCTTGGCGCCCAGCAGCACGAAGAAGAGCGCCTCTTTGGTGCCGAGGTCCTTCACGCCCTTGTAGGAGCCCGAGAGGTTGCGCACGAGCGAGCGCTGCACCCGCTCGGCGAGGTGCGCCGACTCGCCGGTGTTCGCCTTGGTGGCGAGGTCCGCGAGGATGTACTGGAGATCGCCCACGCCCCGCTCGGTGGTGCTGTTCTCCCGCGCCGCCAGGCGGATCGAGTAGCGGTTCGAGCTGGTGTTGAGGGTGTAGGTCTCGATGCCGCGCAGGGTCTTGCTGGGCGCGGCGTTGCAGTGCACCGAGATGAAGAGGTCGCCCTTCTCGCGGTTGGCGAAGCGGGTGCGATCTTCGAGCTTCACGTAGGTGTCGTCGTCGCGGGTGAGCACCACCTCGAGGCCGGCCTCCTCGAGCTTGAGGGCGAGCTTCTTGGCGATCGACAGCGCGACGTCCTTCTCCCTGGTGCCCTTGGGGCCGATGGCGCCGGTGTCGTGGCCGCCGTGGCCGGCGTCGATGATCACCCGGCGCACCTTGAGGCCCAGCTGCTGGGCCAGCGAGAGCTCGGCGCCGCCCTCGGCCTTGGCGAGCTGCTTGAAGCGGCTGCGCGTCTCGGTGTCGTCGGCGCCGGGCAGGCGCGCGCCCACCCGCACGTCGCGCAGCTTCTCGGCGAGGCTGGCCACCACCGGCTCAGACTCTTCCAGCACCGGGGCTTCTTCTTCTTCTCCGGCCTCGCGCCCTTCGGGGCGCAGCGCGGGGGCGCGGCGGGCCTGCACGGCGGGCGGCAGCTCGGCCAGGCGGGCGGCCTGGAGCGGCTTGATGGCGCGGCGGATGGCCTCGGCGAGGTCGGTGGCCGGTGGCAGCTCGCGCTCCGGCGCCTTCACCGGGGCGGCGGCCACCCGGGTGGGGGTGGCGGCCCGCGCAGGGGGCGGCGCCTTGGTCGGCCGGGGGGTGGTGTCCTGGGGGAGCGCGGCGAGCATCGACTGAATGTCCTTCTTCTTGTCCCCCGCGCTCTTCACCGCTGACTCGAGCACGCGGCGCGCGCCGGTCGGGTCGCCCTCGCGATCGGCGAGCAGCCGCGCCAGGGAGAAGGCCGCGTCGTCGGCGAGCTTGTGGGAAGGCCAGCCCTCGATCAGCTTCTGGTAGCTGCGCTTGGCGGCCTCGCGATCTTCGTCCCGGGCGGAGAAGCGGGAGAGCTCGTTGTTGAGCTCTCCGGAGTTGAAGAGCGCCTCGGGGGCGCGCTCGCTCTTGGGGAACCGGGTGGCGACGCCCTCGAACTTCTTCGCCACGTTCTGCCAGTGGTGGCGCAGCGCGCGGCGCTTCTGGTCGCCCTTGAGCCTGGCGTAGTCGCCCTTCGCGTCCTGGTACGCCTCGTCGGCGCTCGCGCCGAGGGTGGCGGTGGAGAAGAGAAGCAGGGCTGCGAGAAGCGCTCGGATCATGGGGAGCAGGGACAACGCGTCGCTACAGACGTGTGAGATGTGAACACGCGGCACACATCACGGCAAAAAAACCACCGGATCCGCTAGTCTGCGCGCCATGTCGCAGGAACGGCAGCAGGGCAAAGGCGGATCAGCTGATCAGAAGAAACCCGCGCCGGCGAAGCCCGCGGCACCGGGCGCGGCGGCCCCCCGCACCGCGACGGGCAGCATCCCCGCGCAGGGGCAAACGGGCATGGACAGCAAGGTGGTCAAGCCCTCGGAGTACTCGACCGACGCGTCGATGCTCACCAAGACCCAGAAGAACCAGCTCGGCTCGCAGTTCGCCGACAACAGCGCCGAGCGACGGCGCAACTCGCTCTTGCAGACCTCGATGCCCTCCCTGAAGGCGGCGGGGCCGAGCGACGACGACGAGGCCACCGCGGTGGGGATGAAGTTCGACGGCCTGCAGGTGCCCAAGGCGCTGCAGGGCCGCGACGTGTGGATCGCCGTGCAGGCGCCGCTGCAGAGCCGCGAGGGCAAGCGCAGCCGCGACCTCTACGAGAACGTGATCAAGCAGTTCGGGGTGACGGTGAACCCGCGCTACGGCGAAGACGCGCCGGGCAAGGTGCGCGGCCACATCTTCGTGTGGGACGTCAGCCGGGCGATGAACTGCGAGATCCCTCACTTCGTGGGCGCGAAAGAACTGACCCTCGCGCAGACCTGCGACTGGCTGCGCCACGAGGGCCCGATGCGCGGGTGGAAGCGGTGCAGCGGGGGCGACATCATCGAGGCGGCGAACTCAGGCAGGCTGGTGATCGCCCTGCCCCGCGAGATGCGCACCAAGCACCTCGCGGTGGTGACGCCGCAGCCGATGCCGGAAGACATGTCTCCGCGGCTGACGGGGATCTGCCTGAGGCGCGACCTCAACGTGCACCCGCGCGAGATGTTCGGGGCCAAGCCGGTCGACTGCTTCTTCCACGAGTAGCGCAGGCCCGAAAGAGGCGCGGTCTGTGAAGGCCGTCGCCGATGCTCGATTCGATCAGGCCCCTCGAGCTTCGTGGGCCGGGTCACTCTGGGGACCTGGCCTCGTGATGGACGCACGCGGTCCGGTGCGTGCTTTTGAGCGCGTCACCACTGCTTACAGCCCTGTTACCCGTGGTGACGCACCGAAAAGAGCGACCCCGGCTCCGGTCGCCGACCTCGTCAGGTGAGCGTCCTTCTCGCGAGTCGAAGGGCCTGTTCGTCGCGAGCACCGTCGCGAACCCGCACGCCCTCGTCTCTTCAGTGCCTCTGACTCAGCCGATCGGAACGAACACGCGCTGCGAGCCGAGTCAGCGGTACCAACCGAGCACGGTGGCGAGGTCCTCGTCGACGACCCGCACCCAGGTGGGCTCGCTGGGCACCACGGCGGCCAGCACCTTCTCCCCGTTGCGCACGGGGCGTCGCCCGGGCCGACCGCGGGCGGTGACGGACTGCTTCACGTCGTCGCGGAAGTAGTGCGCGGCGAAGCGGAGCTCTTCTTTGGTGTCGGGCAGCGGCTCGTCGGGGGTGAGCCACACCAGCGCCCCCAGCCGCAGCGGGTGGACCTCGCGGCGGATGGCGCGGCGCAGCTCCGACGTCACCAGGCCACCGCCGAGCAACACGCCCAGCCCGATGATCAACGAGCCCAGCCACCACCACCCCACCCGGCTGCGCAGCCACCTCGCCTCCTGCACTTTCGAAGGCGCGGAGGGATCGACCAGCAGCGTCACCTTCGCGCCGGTGAAGAGTTGCTCGGCGTCGACGGCGTCGGCCTGCACGCCCGAGGCGGCGTAGTCGCGGCCAAAGAGCTTGTAGATGACGCGCAGCCTCGCGGGCCGGTCGAGGCGGTGCTCCAGCTCGGGCAGCACCACTTCGGTCACCTGCCCCTTCACCTCTTCGGCGCGCTCGAGAAATTCACGCTCAGCGCTCAGCGAAGACTGGGCGCGGGCGGCGATGAACCAGCCCAGGACGGTGAGCGCGAAGGCCACGGCGCCCACCACCGCCACCCGGCGCAGGGCCCCGGGGATCTGGGAGAGCTTCACCTTCCGCGGCGGGCTGGGAATGGCGAGCTGCATCGTCTTCGGTCAGCCCTCTCCCCCACCCTGCTCCTTGAGGCGCTTCTTCCACTCAAAGAGCGCGGTGAGCGCTTCCAGGGGGCTCGAGGTGTCGACGCTGAAGTTCTCCAGCGCGGCGAGCACCGCTTCCTGCGCCGAGCTGGGCGCCTTCTTCGGCGCGGCCCCGAACAACCCCAGCTGCGAATCATCGACCACGGGGACGGGGGCGCTGCGTTCACCGCCGCCGGTGGCCCGCTTGGCCAGCCTCGGCCTTCCCGCCTCGTCGAACTCGCCGGCTTCCAGATTTTTCAGCAGCTCGCGGGCGCGGGCGAGCACCTCGGGCGGCAGGCCGGCCAGGCGCGCCACCTCGATGCCGTAGCTGCGGCTGGCCGCGCCGGGAATGAGCTTGCGCAGGAAGATGATCTTCCCCTGCTGCTCGCGCACCGCGATGGAGCAGTTCTTCACCCGGGGCTTCTCGCGCGTGAGGTCGGTGAGCTCGTGGTAGTGGGTGGCGAAGAGCGTGCGCGCGCCGATGCGATCGTGCAGGTGCTCCGCCACCGCCCAGGCGATCGAGAGGCCGTCGAAGGTGCTGGTGCCGCGGCCGATCTCGTCGAGGATGACCAGGCTCTTGCGGCTGGCGTGATGGAGGATGTTCGCGGTCTCGGTCATCTCCACCATGAAGGTGGACTGGCCGCGCGCCAGGTTGTCTGACGCGCCCACCCGGGTGAAGACGCGATCGCACAAGCCGATGCGCGCGCTCCTGGCGGCCACGAAGCAGCCCGCCTGCGCCATCACCGCGGCGATGGCCACCTGGCGCATCACCGTGGACTTCCCGGCCATGTTGGGCCCGGTGATGATCAGCACCTGGCCCTCGTCGCGATCGACGCGCAGGTCGTTGGGAATGAAGGAGTCGCCCCCCAGCGCTTTCTCCACCACCGGGTGGCGCCCCGCGGTGAGCTCGAGCACGCCCGACTCGTCCACCAGCGGGCGCACGTAGCCGTTCTCGGCCGACACCCGGGCAAACGACACCAGGGCGTCCAGAGTGGCCACCGCGTCACCGGCGGCGCGCAGCAGGCTGGCGCGGGCCACCACCAGGGCGCGCAGCTCTTCGAAGAGGCGCTGCTCGAGGGCGATGCGCTTCTCGTCGGCGGTGAGCACCCTCTCTTCGTAGGTCTTCAGTTCCTCGGTGACGTAGCGCTCGCCGCCGGCGGTGGTCTGCTTGCGGATCCACTCCTTGGGGACGTTGTGGAGGTTCGCCCGGGTGACCTCGAGGTAGTACCCGAACACCTTGTTGTAGCGGACCTTGAGCGAGTTGATGCCGGTGCGCTCGCGCTCGCGCAGCTCGAGCTTGAGGAGGTAGTCCTTGCCGCTGGTGGACAGCTCGACCAGGGCGTCGAGCTCGGCGAGGTAGCCCACCTTGATGAAGCCGCCGTCGGCCAGCACCGGGGGCGGCTCATCGACGAGCGCCCTGGCCAGGGTCTTGCCCAGCTCCGCCAGGTTTCCCGAAGAGAGCGGGCCCACCAGGGCCTGCAGCAGATCGCTCTTCATCGAGCCGAGCGCGGCGGCGAGCTTCGGCATGGCGGAGAGTGATCGCCCCAGGGCGCTCAGGTCACGCGCGCCGCCCGAGGCGAGCGAGAGCTTCCCGCACAGCCGCTCCACGTCCGAGACTTCCTTCAGGGTGGCGATCAGGCCCTCGCGTTGGGCGGCCTTCGAGAAGAGCTCTTCCACCGCGTCGAGGCGGGAGCCGATGGCGCGCGCTTCGCCCAGGGGAGAGGTGAGCCAGCGGGACAGCTTGCGCGCGCCTAAGGAGGTCGAGGTGCGATCGAGCACGCCTAAGAGCGAGCCGCTGCGCGCGCCGTCTTTCAAGGTGCGCACCAGCTCGAGGTTGGCGCGGGTGGCCTCGTCGATCACCATCGCCCCGCCCCGCGACTGCAGGCTGATGCGATCGATGTGCCCGGCGGCGCTCTTCTGCGTCTCCTTCACGTAGCGCAGGGCCGCGCCCGCGGCGCCCAGCGAGGGGCCTGCTTTCTCCACCCCGAAGCCCTCGAGCGACTGCACGCCCAGGTGGGTGAGGAGCAGCGCTTTGGCCCGCTTCAGATCGAACGCATCGGGCCCCAGGAAGGCGAGCGCCGGGCGGCGGGCAAAGGCGCGCAGCAGCGGCTCGAGCTTCTCTTCCGAGCCTTCCGGCACCAGCAGCTCGCGGGGGCTGGCGCGGGACACCTCGTCGGCCACCAGGGCGAAGGCGCCGGGCTGAATGGCGGCGAACTCACCGGTGCTGGCGTCGATGATCGCCGCGCCCCAGTCCTCTTCCCCGTCGGCGGGCAACACCGCCACCAGGAAGTTGTTTTCCCGGGCCTCGAGCACGTCGTCGTCGAGCACCATGCCCGGGGTGACGACGCGCACCACGTCACGCTTGACGATGCCCTTGCCGGGCGGGGTGAGCTGCTCGCAGATGGCGACCTTCTCGCCGGCCTCGATCAGGCGGGCGATGTACCTGCGGGCGGCGTGGTACGGCACCCCGCACATCGGCACCCGGTCGGACCCCTTGGCGCGGGAGGTCAAGGTGATCTGGAGCAGCTCGGCGGCCTTCACCGCGTCGTCGAAGAACAGCTCGTAGAAGTCGCCCAGGCGGAAGAAGAGCAGCGCGTGGGGGTGCTGGGCCTTCACCTCGAGGTACTGCTTCATCATCGGCGTCAGGGTCGACACGTCGACGATCTCGGGGGGAAGGCTCTCTTCGGCAGCGGCGCTCACCGCGAAGTCGTCTAGCACGCGTGTCCCCCCTTGGATCGTCTCACCCTTCGACTCCGCTCAGGGCCGCCCCTTCCAGCAGCAGCTGGGCCTGGCTGGAGTCGTCTGCCTCTGCTTCGGCGTCCATCGCCTTCTCGGCGGCGAGCAGCTTCTCGGGCTTGTTGGCGCGGGCGCCCAGCTGGAGCACCTTGTTGGCGATGCTCACCACGTTGCCCTTGCCGGTGGAGAGGCGCCCCCGCGAGGCCTCGAAGGCGTTCTGCGCCTGGCCCAGCCGCTCGCCCACCTCGTTGAACGACTCCAGCGCGGCGGAGAGCTTGTCGATCATCTTCCCCGCTTCCTCTGCGATGCGCTGGGCGTTGAGGGTCTGCCGCTCGCTGCGCCAGACGTGGTGCACCATCTGCAGGGTGGCGAGCACGGTGGTGGGGCTGACCACCACCACGCGCTGGCGCAGCGCCTCTTCGGAGAGCTGGGGGTGGCGGGAGAGCGCGGCGTGGAAGGCGGCCTCGCTGGGCACGAAGAGGAACACGAAGTCGAGCGAGCGTTCCTTGAGCACCGCCTGGTAGTCCTTGGCCGCCAGCAGCTTGACGTGCGTGCGCAGGGACTGCACGTGCATGTCGAGATCGCCCTCGCGTTCCTCGTCGTTGACGGCGCGGGTAGAGGCGACGAAGGCCTGCAGCGAACACTTCGCGTCGATCACGATGGCGCGGTTGGGCGGCAGGTACACCAGCGCGTCGGGCCGGCGATGACCGCCGTCTTCGGCTCGGTGATCGACCTGGAGCTCGTACTCGCGGCCCTCGGTGAGCCCGGCGGTGGCCAGCAGGCTCTCGAGCACCAGCTCGCCCCAGTCGCCCTGCGCGCGCGACTCGCCGGTGAGCGCGCGGGAGAGCGCGGCGGCGTCTTCGTGCAGCCTGCTCTGGGTCTCGGAGAGCAGGCGCAGCCGCTCGAGCAGCGAGGCGCGATCGCGGCTGTCCTGATCGGAGCTCAGCTGGAACTTCTCTTCGAACTCTTTCAAGCGCTCGCGCATGGGGGTGAGCAGGCCCTCGAGGCTGTGATGGTTCTGCTCGAGCATGGTGCGGCCCTTTTCTTCGAGCAGCTTCTGCCCCAGGGCCTCGAACTCGAGCCGCATCGCCTGGCGGGAGCGCTCGAACTCGGTCGCGCGTTCCTCGGTGCGCGCCCGCTCCGCATCGAGGAGTGACTCGGTGCGCACCAGCGCCTCGCTCAGCTCCTTCACCTGCTCGGGAAGTTTTTCCAGCGCTTCCCGGCGTTCAGCCCCCGCGCGCGCTTCAGCCTCGGCCCGGGCCAGCTGCGCGAGCGTCTGCTTCAGCTGGCCCGCCAGCGCGTTCTCGGACGCGCGCAACTGCTCGACCTGCGCGGCCAGCATGCGGCCCACCGCGTCGGCGCGCGCGAAGTCGGCGCGGGTGGTGGTGAGCACCGACGACAGCTGTTCCTCTTCGCGGGTGAGACCCGCCAACTGCTGCTCCACCCGCCCGAGCATGGTGTCACGGGCGGAGAGCTGGGCGCGGCTGGTGGCCAACTCCATCTCCAGCACTCGCAGCGAGCCCTCTCGCGAGCGGCGCGCGAGCAGCCACCCCAGCGCACCGCCGACCATCAACCCCAGCATTGTGAGCGCGAGACCCATGCTCGGTGCGTGTAGCAGAGGGGGGCGACATTCCACGCCGCCGCCCGGCCAAGTCATCGGAAGGACTCGACCCGCGACCCCCTCTTGACGATACGCCTTCGCCCCGATGCCGAGAGGCGTGGAGCAGGATGACCGGCGGGTTGGCCACGCTCTTCTGTCCGATAGAGCCGTCACCGCCTGGAGAGAGGGGACCCGGGGGTCTCCCTCGGCACGTACCTGCGTGCGCTTCGGGACCTGGGGTTGGACCTCGACCTCGATCTCATCGCCCGTGATGACGTCCTGGGGCGAAAGCTGCAGGACGAGCGATTGCCTCGACGGCGGAGAAGCCGCG
>VFKJ01001259.1 GCA_009885595.1 Myxococcales bacterium
CCTTCGGCCGTGGGGTCCGGCTGATAGAGCTTCAGGAATGGTTCGGCGTCCTGACCCTTGAACCATCCAAAGAGAATATTCTTCAAGACGGCGTAGTCCGTGACCCCTTCGGAAACGACGTTGATGCTGCTCACCGAGCTGCCCATGTCGATGGCCCCCGGCGCCTGTCCGTGATCGCTTTTGAGGCGTGCCGAACACCAGCACCTTCGAGAGGGGACGGCCTCTCCAAGAACAGGAGCTTTGAAAAAATGAGACTCAATCGACTGGTGATGGCGCTGACGTGCACGGGGCTCTTCGCCGCGTGCGGGACTGATTCTGTGACGGTGGACGAGACGGCTGACGCCCTCGAGAGCGTGCAGGGAGACTTCTGCGCCTTCCGTGCGCAGGCCGACGCGTGCCGGGTGACGTTCGAGGCCTGCGTCGCGGTCGAAGGCGCAGACCTCGAGGGCTGTCGCACCGCGCTCCACGCCTGCCTGCCGCCGCCGCCGCCGCGGCCTGAGCGGGGCGGGCACTGCCCCGGCATGGGTGATGGTGGTGGCATGCGCGAGCCGCCTCCGTTCGGCGCGCCGCCTCCTCCTCGCCATGGCGGACGCCCCGGCGGTCGTCACCCGCCCATCGTGCAGCCTGACCCCGCCGCGGTGCAGGCCTGCCGTGCTGCGCTGGCGGCCTGCCAGGCGGCCGACGCTGCCGACCTCACCTGCAGGGAGACCGAGCGGGCCTGCGTGCGTGAGGCCTTCCGGGCGGCGTTCGAGGCGGCGTGCGCTGACGCGACGCAGCTGTGCACCACGCTCCCGGCCGAGGCCTGCACGCGCCTCACGCAGCGCTGCGCGGAAGGGGTCGATGGTCGCCTCGATGCTGAGGGTGGCGTGTGCGCCCCGCCGCCCCCTGTCGTGCCGTGAAGAAGACCCCGTGAAGCCGCCGCGCCCTCTCCCTTCATGGGGCTGAGGGCGCACCTTCACCTTCCCCCACGAAGGCCCGGTGTATGAGAGGTCAATGCGAACTCTCTCTCGAGCAGCTGGGGTGTTGGGGCTGCTGGTGCTGATGCAAAGCGGGCCGGCCCTCGCCCAGCGGCCCACTCCCGATGAAGCGAGGGCCTTCGAAGACGCCACCCTGCTGGCGCTGGCGGCGGAGCAAGCGCAGAAGCAGAGCCCCGGCGAGGTGCTGACGAACTTCCTGGAAGCGGCCCACGCGGGCGACTTCGAGACCGCGGCCTCCATGCTCGCGCTCGAGCACCTGCCGCAGGGCGAGCGCGCTGACGAGGGCGCGCGGCTGGCCCGCCGCCTGATGTTCCTGCTCGATCAACAGCTCACCTTCGATCCCCAGGTGTTGGCGAGGCATGATCCGAAGGCCGCGGTGGTGGTGGTGGGCGAGCTCCCCCTGGGCCGGGTGCAGGTGCCGGTGGAGCTGATCCGCCAGGGCGCAGGCCAGAGCCCCATGTGGAAGTTCAGCGCGCGCACCGTGCGCTCGATCGACCCGCTCTTCGCCCAGCACGGCTCGACGGTGTGGGAGCTTCTTCCGCAGGTGCTGGTGAGCCGCTCCTTCTGGGTGCTGGGGGCCTGGCAGTGGCTGGGCGCCGTGCTGTTGCTGGCGCTCGCGTACGGGCTGGCGCGGCTCGTCACCGCCCTCCTTTCACGCGTGTTCGCCCGGGTGGCGCGCTTCACCGCCACTGAGCTCGATGATCAGCTCGTGCTGCTGATGCGCCGGCCCGCGCGCGCGCTCCTGTTCCTGATGACGGTGAGCCTGGGGACCCGGGGCCTGGCCTTTCCGGCGGACGCGCAGTCGATCGTCGACGACGTGGTGCGCTCGGCGGTGGTGGCGAGCCTGGTGTGGGCGGTGCTGATCGTCAGCAAGCTGGTGGCGCAGGCGCTCGAGGCGCGGGCGTCGCGCGATCGCGACGAGACCTCGACGCGCGCCGTGAAGACCCAGGTCGCGGTGCTGCACCGGGTGGTGGACGCGGTGGTGCTGGTGGTGGGCGGCGCGCTGGTGCTGCTGCAGTTCCCCGGAGTGCGGCACATCGGGATGTCGATGCTGGCCTCCGCCGGCGTGCTGGGCGTGGTGGTGGGCCTGGCGGCGCAGCGCTCGATCTCCAACCTGCTGGCGGGGATCCAGATCAGCCTCACGCAGCCGATCCGCATCGGTGACACGGTGATCGTCGAGAAGGAGTGGGGCTGGATCGAGGAGATCACCCTCACCTACGTGGTGGTGAAGGTCTGGGATCTGCGGCGGCTGGTGGTGCCGATCGCCACCTTCCTCGAGAAGCCCTTTCAGAACTGGTCGCGCTCCTCGACGGAGATCCTCGGTACGGTCGAGGTGTACGCCGATTACCGCGTCGACGTGGACGCCGCCCGGCAGGAGCTGGCGCGCATCGTCGAGCCCCAGCGCGACAAGCTGTGGAACGGCAGGGTGCAGGGCGTGCAGGTCACCGGGCTCTCCGAGCGCACCCTCACCCTGCGCGCGCTGGTGAGCTCGGCAGACGCGGGCAAGAACTGGGACCTGCGCTGCCTGGTGCGCGAGCAGTTGGTGGCCTGGCTCAAGCAGCAGCCCGACGCCCTCCCCCGGGTGCGCACCGAGGGCATGGGCGGCGCTCCGGCCGTCGAGTCCTGAGGTTTTCTCCCCAAACCCCCGCACTCGGCCATGCTGCCGCGCCAGGGGTGGGGTCATGAAGCGATTGGTTTTGGCGGTGGTGCTGTCGTGTTCGACCTTCGCGCTCGCGCAGACCTGTGAGCGCCCGCATGACAGCTCCCCTTCGAGCGTGGCGGCGCAGAGCGACGAGGCGCGGCTGGCGTTCCTCTCGAAGCTGCTCCTCGAAGAGAGCGGCCGCGCCTACGCGTGGCGGCTCGGTTGGGGCGCGACGTATGGCGTGCTCACCGTGGTCCAGCTCGGCGTGATGCAGCTCTTCACGAAGGAAGAGCAGCCCGACTGGTACTGGGGCGCGCTCTCCACCGCGGTGGGCGTGGCGTTCACGCTGCTCGACCCGCCCGAGGTGCTCGAGGCCGGCCCCCGCTACGCCCAGCGCGCGAAGGTGGTCCCTGAAGGTGAGCGCTGCAAGTTGATCGCGGAAGGCGAGCGCCTGCTCGAGCAGGGCGCGGCGCACGAGCAGGACAGCGTGGCCTGGTATCTCCACGCGGGGAACATCCTCTTCAACGTCGGCCTGGGCCTGGTGCTGGGGCTGGGTTACCAGCGCTGGATCTCCGGGGCCATCAACATGGGCGTCGGCGCGGCCATCGGAGAGGCGACGATCTTCACCTCGCCCACGCACCTGATCAGCGGGTGGCAGCGCTATCGGCTGGGTGAGTCACCGCCCGCGGTCACCTTTCACGTCATCCCCACGGCGGGGCCGGGCATCGGCGTGCTGCTGACTTTCTAGCTTCGAGTTACTTGCAGCGCTCCTGGCACACCGCCGGGGGCGGCTGGCCACCGGTACCGCTCGGGTTCACC
>VFKJ01000771.1 GCA_009885595.1 Myxococcales bacterium
CACCGCGAAGCAGGTCATCGGTAACCTGCGCTGAACTGAGCTCTCGCTCTTCACAACAAAAGGCCGGGGCAAACGCCCCGGCCTTTTTTTTGGTGCCCCGTCAGCACAGGTGTGCTCGATTCGGGCGTCTTCAAGTTTTGACTCGTACCGGAGAACTCATGAGCGAGAAGAAGGAAGAAACCGAAAAGGCGACGGGGTTCGAAGTTGCGGCCAAGCCCACGGCTGGCTGGCAGGACCTCCTCTACACCGCCGAGCGCAAGGCGAAGGTCGAGAAGGGGGAGATGAACCTGCGCGACTACCACGCCATCAGCGGCCCTGAGATGCTGCAGATGGCGCTGATCGGTTTCCGGATGTACGAGCAGGGCAAGTACAGCGAGGCACGGACGATCTTCTCCGGGCTCATTCAGCTCGAGCCGACCGAGTCGTATTACTTCACCGCGCTGGGCGCGGTGTACCTGGCCGAAGAAGATCTCGAGCAGGCGCGCCTGTACTTCGACCTGGCGATCAAGCTGAACCCGAAGGAAGTGGCCCCTTACGTCAACCGCGGTGAAGTCAACCTGCGCGACGGGAAGATCCTCGAGGCGGCCGAAGACTTCGCCAGGGCGGTGCAGCTCGACCCGAAGTTCGAAGATCCGCTCACCCAGCGGGCGCGCGTGCTCGCGGCCGCTGCGCTCGAGATGATCGAGTCGGCGACGAAGGACGATAAGGACACCGCCAAGAAGCCGTAGTCGATGGCGCGCCCACTCAGTTCGAAGCTCGTCGAGATCGTCTACTACCCCAAGAAGGCGCGTGGGCCCGTACCCAGGCGCCAGACGGTGGAGACGTTCGTCACCGAAGAAGTCGAGCCCCTCGATCGGCGCCCCTCTCGCAAGGGGCGCAGGACGTTGACTGACGAGACGGTGGACCCTGCCGAGCAGGCGTTCGCCGATCTGACGCGGCTGGGGCACGAGGCCTTTCAGGCGGGCCGGGCCGACGAGGCGCGGGTGGTGTTCGAGTCGCTGGTGGCGCTGGGCCGCAGAGATCCTTTCGCGCACACGATGTTGGGGACGATCCTGCTGGGGTCGCACTCGCTCGATCGCGCGCTGGAGCAATTCGAGGCCGCGCTGGAGATCGACCCGGAAGATCTGGCAGCCCTCGTTTACCGCGGAGAGATTCGCCTCGCCCGCCGGAAGGTGTCCCGGGCGCTCGAAGATCTGGAGCGCGCCGTCAAGCTGGGCCCGGGGACGGATCCCTTCGTGGCCCGGGCGAGGAAACTACTGGTGCTGGCGCGCGCCCATCGCACGGCCTGAGGCCTTTGCGCTAACCTGCGCGCCTCATGGCAGCTGGCGCAGCGGGCACAGGCAAAGGTTTCATCAACAAGTACTCGGACATCGTCCTCGCCGTGGTGGTGATGTCGATCATCGGGATGTTGATCGTCCCGCTCCCGACGTTCCTGTTGGACATCCTCCTCACCATCAACATCAGCCTGTCCGTCATCATCCTGCTGATGTCGCTCTACATTCCGGGCGCCCTGCAGTTCAGCGTCTTTCCCACGCTGCTGCTGATCACCACGATGTACCGGTTGGCGCTGACGGTCTCGACCACCCGACTGATCCTCTCGGACGGCAACGCCGGCGAGGTCGTCTACGCGTTCGGTAACTTCGTCGCCCGCGGCAACTTCGTGGTCGGTGGCATCGTGTTCGTGATCCTGGTGATCGTGAACTTCATCGTGATCGCCAAGGGCTCCGAGCGCGTCGCCGAAGTGGCCGCCCGCTTCACCCTCGACGCCATGCCCGGCAAGCAGATGTCGATCGACGCCGACCTGCGGGCCGGCTCCATCGAGATGGAAGACGGCAAGCGCAAGCGCCGCGATCTCGAGCGTGAGTCACAGCTCTTCGGCGCGATGGACGGCGCCATGAAGTTCGTCAAAGGCGACGCCATCGCCGGCATCATCATCACGGTGGTGAACATCGTCGGCGGCCTCGCCATCGGCGTGGCCCAGAAGGGCATGACGGTGGGTGACGCCGCCAAGAAGTTTGCGCTGCTCACCATCGGTGACGGCCTGGTCGGGATGATCCCCGCGATCCTCATCTCCACCGCGGCCGGCATCATCGTGACGCGCGTGGGTGGCGAAGAAGAAGGTGCCCACCTCGGCAAGGACGTCAGCTCGCAGTTGATCGCCTATCCGCGGGCCATTGGCATCGCCGGCGCGATGCTGGTGGTGCTGGGCCTGGTGCCCGGGCTGCCCAAGGCGCCTTTCCTGATCCTCGGTGGCGCTGCTTCGACCGGCGCCTACCTGATGATCAAGCGGCAGAAGAAGATCGACAGCGGCGAGCTGACGGAGGACGGCTCCGATCCCGCGGAGGAGAACGAAGAAGACAAAGCCAAGGCCGTCGAGCCCGCCCCCAAGGAGCCGATCAACCCCGATTCCGAGCTCTTCATCCCGGTGGTGACGCCCATCGTGCTCGAGGTCTCGGACGCGCTGGTGCCCTTCGTGGACTCGCGGCAGGACGGCGGCAAGTTCCTCTTCGAGCTGGTGCCGTTCATGCGCGACGGCCTCTTCGTCGAGCTGGGGGTGCGCTTCCCCGGCGTGCGCGCGCGCGGAAACCCCGGCCTGCCGCCCGGCGCGTACCAGATTCAGATCAACGAAGTGCCGGTGGTGACCGGCCAGGCCACCCTCGGGCACATTCTGGTCAACGACACCGTCGATCGCCTGCGCCTGATGAACATCGAGGGCTTCGACGCGATCAACCCGGCCACCCGGCAGCCCGCGGCGTGGGTGCCGGAGCAGAACAAGGACATGCTCGAGGCGGCCGGCCTCACCACCTGGGACGTGCCCGGCTACATGATCTTGCACGTGGCCTCGGTGCTGCGTCGTCACGCGCGCGAGTTCGTCGGCGTTCAGGAAGTGCAGACGATGCTCGATCAGCTCGAGAAGGCCTTCCCGGCCATCGTCAAAGAGGTGGTGCCCAAGGTCGTCACGGTGCTCAAGCTGACCGACATCCTGGGGCGGTTGGTGGAAGAGGAGATCTCCATTCGCGACCTCCGCGGCATCCTGCAGGCGCTGGCGGAGCAGGGGCAGATGGAGGCCGACAGCGTGATGCTGACGGAGCACGTGCGCAGCTCGCTCAAGCGTTACGTGTCTCACAAGTACGCGCGAGGCACGAACACCCTGGTGGTCTACCTGCTCGACCCGCAGATCGAAGACGCGATTCGCAGCTCGATCAAGCGCACGTCTGCGGGCACGCACCTCGCGCTCGAGCCCGACATCGCGCAGGAGATCGTGCAGGCGGTGAAGAACGAGTGCGGCCACCTGCCGCCCACCGCCCAGCGGCCGGTGATCCTCACCTCGATGGACATTCGCCGCTACGTGCGAAAGCTCCTCGAGTACGAGTTCAACCCGCCGTTCTCGGTGGTGAGCTACCAGGAGCTCTCGCCCGAGCTGAACATTCAGCCCGTGGCGCGCATCAGCACCCGCTGAGCCGGGTCTCTGGTCGCTTCGCCTTGGCCCAGGCCTCCGCTTCGCTCCGGTCCTGGCTGGTCTGGCTTCGCCAGACCGGCTCCGCTCCGGTTCATGCGCCTGCGACGAGCAGGATGATGAGCACCACGCCGACGATCACCATCGCGCCGCCGATGCCGAGCGCGACGAGGTGCTGCTTGTTGCTGAAGTCGATCAGCTTGCGCGGGCCTTCGTCGAGAGGCGCGTCTTCCTGCTCTTCCTGAAGGGGCTCTTCCTGCGGGGCCTCTTCTTCGGGGGGCGGGTCGTCTTCGGTCCTCTGCGCCTCGTCTGCCGGGGCCTCTTCCGGGGGCGGGTCATCAGGCGGCGGCACGGTGGAGGGCGGCTCTTCTTCCTGCGACTGCACTTCGACGGAAGGCGGCTCTTCCTCGGCCTTGACCGCGAGCGTGCCCTCTTCGTCGTCGCTGCTGGACGACATCACCACGGGATCTTCGCGGACCTCGGAGGGATCGATGAAGAGCAGGCGCACGCCGCCGATCTCGAGCTCGTCGCGGTCCTTGATGGTGGCCTTGCGGGTGCGCTTCTTGTTGAGCTTGATGCCGTTGCGGCTGCCGAGGTCTTCGACGTGGGTGCCCGACCAGTCGCGGCGCACCTTCACGTGCTTACGCGAGACCAGGTCGTCGTTGAGCACGATGTCGGCGTCGGCGGCGTCGCGGCCGAAGATGTATTCCTGGGCGTCGGCGATCTCGATGCGCTGACCCTCGGTCGCGCCGTTCATCACCCGGAAGTAGGCGTTCTCGCCACCGGCGGCGAGGCCCTTCATCACGTCTTTGACGACCTTGCGGGAGAGGAAGCTGGTCTTGCCCGAGACGTCTTCGCTGCTGCCCTCGGCGACGCGATCGAAGGTGACGTCGAACTGGGCGATGGCGATGACGTCTCCGTTGCGCAGCAGGCGCTTCTCGCCCTTGGGCAGCTTCTGGCCGTTGACCGAGGTGCCGAAGCTCGAGCCTAAGTCTTCGAGGAAGAAGAGGGTGCCGTCGCGGGAGATGCGCGCGTGGTTTCTGGAGACCGCCTGCTGGGCGAGCACGACCTGGCAGTTCTGCTCACGCCCGAAGGTGATGATCTCCTCGTCGAGCAGCACCGTCTTTGTCTGATCGGCGCCGCTCCCGCTCTTCATTTTGACCGTGAGTCGGACTCCCATCGGGCGCTTCGCGTCAGTCGCTGACGTACTGCTTGCAGGTGGCGACCTGGTTCGCGAATTCGGACTCGCTGGCGAACTTGAGGAAGTTCTTGCAGGCGACCGAGGCGTTCTTCTCGTCGCTGCGGTTCTTGAACAGCTCGAACAGGCCGTAGTGGCACAGCGCGTACTTGGCGTCGTACTTGAGGCAGCGCTTGTAGGCGCGCTCCTCGTCGTTCACGAGGCCCTTCTCCCGCGCCTGGATGGCGACGGAGTACTCGCCCTCGGGCGTCTTGGTGCCCGCGGCGCGCGCCTTCACGTCGTCGAGGGCCTTGTCCTGCAGCTTGCACTTCTTCTCCGCCACGATGATGTTGTTGCGGCACTGGGGGAAGTTGTCGTCGGCCTCGATGCAGCTGCTGAAGGTGTCCTTCGCCTCGCAGGGCTTGCCGGCTTCCATGAAGGCGTTGCCGAGCACCAGCCAGGCGGCGGTGAACTTGGGGTCGAGCTGGGTGGCCTTGGTGAGGTGCTCGATGGCGGCCTCGTTCTCGCCCTCGTCGACGGCGATCTGCCCGAGCTGGCCCCAGGCGTCGGCGAGGTCGGGCTTCACGTGGAGCAGGGTGCGCAGCTCCTTCTTGGCCTTCTCGTTCTGGCTGAGGGCCTTGAAGGCGAGGGCCAGGTTGTAGCGGGCCTCGAGGTAGTCGGGGTTCACCCGCAGGGCGCGCTGGAAGTTGTCGTGCGCTTTTCCGAAGCCCATCTCCTTCATGTAGAGCATGCCGAGGTTGTTGTAGGCCTGCGCCTGGTCCTGGTTGAGGCGCAGGGCCTTGATCAGGAACTCCTTGGCCTTGGTGTCCTGCCCCCGGTTGAACGCGATCACGCCCTTGTTGACCCAGAGATCGGCGTACTGCGGCGAGAACTGGATTCCGAGATCGCACTGATCTTCGGCCGCCTGGAGATTGCCCATGGCGATGTACTGGGCGCAGAGTTCATTACACTCGAGCGCACGGGGGGCTGGGGCGGGCACGGACATGCAGCCCGCCGCCAACAGACCCGCGGCAAGGGCCAGGCGGAGATGATTCATCGGCTTTGAGTGTAGAGAAGCCAACCATCCGTCGCAATGACGCCGAAGAACGAAACGCGGCTGATTTCCTCGGGTTGGGAGGTACGATGCCCCACCATGGCCAAGAAGCTCTCGACGTGGGTGCTGGTTGTCGGTCTCCTTTGCGGCACGCAGGCGTTCGCGTCAGCCAGCTTCGCCAACCGGAACCTCGGGTTGGGGGTGGGCGGCTTCGGGATCGTGGGGAACTCGACGGCGGTCGGCATCGACTGGGGCGTGCCCATCACCCTCGAGGGCGGTTTCTACATCGAGAGCGGCTTCGAGGTGTTCCTGCGGATTCCGTTGCTGTTCGCCTACCAGAAGTACGGGGTCACCGCGGACGACGGCCCGGGCATCGTGATCGCCTCGGGCGGCCAGTTCGGCCTCAAGTACATGTTCATGGAGGAGTCGATTCGGCCGTACGTCACCCTCCACGTCGCCGGGCTCTATTTCATTCGCGACGAGAAGTTGAACAACGGGCGGCTCAACAACTTCTTCGCCGGCCCCGGCGTGAGCGGGGGCGTCGACTTCTTCGTGGGGGAGAGCATCTCGCTGGGCGTGCGCACGTACGTGGACATGTACGTCACCCTCAACAAGCCGGTGAGCTTTGCCCTGGGCGGCGGCGCCTGCGTGACCACCTATTTCTAGAAGTCAGCGCTGGAGGAAGCGGCGCGGAGGAGCGGCCTTGCGCTTGGAGGCGTTCTTCGCCGCCAGCGCGGCAGTGACCAGCAGCACCAGCTTCTCGTCGGACAGGTGACCGGGCTTGGTGAAGCCCAGGTCTTCTTCCAGCCGGCGGGCGAGGGTGGCGAAGAGGTTCAAGCGGGCCTCCATGCCGAGCTCTTCGCGGCGCAGGGCGGCCGAGAACAACACCGTTTCTTCTTCGGCTGAGAGCTTCGCCACGCGCGCGCGGAAGTCGGGGTCGGCCAGCAGCGAGACGTCACCGTCAGGGCGCTCCAGCTGGGCTGGGATCTTGAGGCGGCGCTCGCGCACCACGATGGTGCCGGCGAGGAGGTCTCCCAGGCGTTGCTGGGTGGCGGAGAACAGCGCAGCGACGCCGCCGACGAAATAGAACACCGGCAGCTTGTCGAGCGGGCGCACCAGGTTGCGCAAGAGCGACTGGTAGACGCCGACGCGCACGCCGGTGTCCTGGATCACGCGCAGCCCCATGACCTTCTTGCCGACGGTCTGCCCGCTCCACGCGGTCTCGAGCAGGACCATGTAGCCCCAGTCGATCAGGAACCAGATGACGAACTGGGCAGCCACTCCGACGCCGAACAGCTGCTGACCCACGTCCGCGCCGCCCACCGCGGCGCCGCCCAGGGAGAGCAGGGCGGAGAGGAGCATCACCACGATGAACATCGCGTAGGTGATGATGAGGCTGAGCACGGTGTCGATCAGCAGGGCGAGGAAGCGGCTCATCAGGCCGGCGAGCACGAAGTTGAACTCGACGTACTCGGGGGTGAGCACCGTGTGGGTGCCGTCGAGCCTCAAGGGTGCATCGAGCGCGGTCGCCATGGCCGGGCTTCAGTCTAGACTGCTCACCCCATGGAACTGGCGGAGTTCGTCGAGCAGCGCAGGCCCAGGTGGAGCTCGCTGGAGCGGTTGCTCGACACCACCGAGCGCGACGGGCTCTCGAAGCTGAGCCTCGACGACGCGCGCCTGCTCTCGCGGCTGTATCGATCGACCTCGTCGGATCTGCTCTGGGTGCGAGCGCGCGCGGGCGCCGCGGACGTGAGCGGGTACTTGAACGATCTGGTGGGGCGGGCGTACGCGATCACCTACCCCGGTAAGCGCGTGCGGCTGGGCGAGGTGGGGCGCTTTCTGACCATGGGTTTCCCCGACGTGATGGCGCGCGAGTGGCGCATGGTGGTGGCGGCGTTCCTGCTGTTCTGGGCGGGCTTCGGCTTCGGGTGGATCGGCATGATGTTCGATCCCGACGCGGCGCCGTACCTGGTGCCCGAGCAGCACCAGAAGCTCGACCCGGAGAAGCGCAAGGACGAGGAGGCGGAGAGCCGGGGCGCGGGGGCGGGCGAGCAGGCGATGTTCACCAGCTTCCTCTTCACCCACAACATCCAGGTGGCGTTCCTCGCGTTCGCGCTGGGGCTCACCGCGGGGCTCGGCACGGCGGTGCTGATGTTCCTCAACGGGGTGATGCTGGGCTCGCTCGCGTGGGTCTACGCGTCGAAGGGCATGGCGGGCTGGTTCTGGGCGTGGATCCTCCCGCACGGGATCCCGGAGATCACCGCGATCGTGATCGCCGGTGCCGCGGGCTTCGTGCTGGCCCGCGCGCTGGTGGCGCCCAAGGGGTTGTCGCGCCGGGCCGCGCTGAAGCGGGAAGGGCGCACCGCGCTGCAGCTGCTGCTGGGCACGCTGGCGCTCTTCGTGCTGGCGGGGTTCATCGAGGGAACGATCTCCCAGATTCACCCGCCGCGCTTGTCGGTGGCGTTCAAGGTGTCGTTCGCGCTGATCGTCGGCGGCGGCGTCTACGCGTACCTGTGGTCAGGGGTGGCGCGCCGCCTGCTCAGCGAATCTGCCCCAGCACGCTGAGCAGCGAGAAGCCGATGCCCATCAGGAAGCTGAGCGCGCCCAGCACGATGCCAGCGGTGGCCAGCTCGCGGCCGCGCTGCGCGCCATTGGACGCGTTGATCTGATTCTGGGCGATCACCCCGGTGACGATCGCGCCGATCGACGCGAAGGGAATGCAGCAGACGATGCCCAGCACCAGCGAGGTGATCGCCAGGGGGTTGGTGCCGCTGCTCGAGAGGCCCGTGCCGGCGCCGAAGCCAGTCGGAGGCGGGCCGGCGTAGCCACCGGGAAACGGTGACGAGCTCTGGGGTGGCGACCTCACCGGCGGCGGTGCCACCGGAGGCGGCGGCTGGGCGACCACGCCACCTTCGCGCGGCACCTCGAAGCTCGCCGTGCACGCCTTGCAGGTGAGCCGGCCGCCGGGCATGCCTTCATTCTGGGTTCCGCAGTTCGGGCAGAAGACCTTCATGGGGTTCGACCTCTCCGTGTCACAGGGTGCCTCGCGCTTTGATCTCGAGGTACTGGTTCACCGCGGCCAGCGATAGCTGATTTGCGTCGACGTCGACCACGGTCACGCCGTCCCGCCCGACCTTTCGCTTCATCGCCTCGCGCTCGAGCAGCAATTCGCTGGCCACGGCGTGCTGATACGCGGTCTCGGCGTCGGGCGGGGCGGTCTCGAGCAGCTTGGCCAGCGCGGTGTCTTTCACCGAGAGGCACAGGGGCACGTGGCGCCTGGCGAGGCGGCGCATGGGGTCGACCATGGTCTGCGCCTGATCCTCGTCGATGAAGTCGGTGAAGATGCACAAGAGGCTGCGCTTCACCAACCGCACGTTGAGTTCCTTGAAGAGCGCGAGGTAGTCGACGTAGGTGAGGTGCGGCTTGGCGGTGTAGAGCGCGTCGACGATCTTCCGGTACTGCAGCCGCCCCGCGGAGGGCGCGAGGTAGGTCTTGATGCCGTCGGCGAAGACGACGAGGCCGACGCGGTCTCCGTTTCGCACGGCGACGAAGGCGAGGAAGAGGGCGGCGTTGACCGCGTGGTCGAGCTTGGTGAGCCCTTCGACCCGCGCGGCCATCGAGCGGCCGGCGTCGACGCCGATGAGCACGGTCTGGCTGCGCTCCGATTCCATCACCCGGGTCACCGGGCGGCCGCGGCGGGCGGTGGCCTTCCAGTCGACGTCGCGCACCGAGTCGCCCTGCGAATAGTCGCGCAGGCGGGCGAACTCCGAGCCGCGGCCGTCGCGTCGCAGCTGGCGCAGGCCCAGGTTGACGAAGTCGAGGGCGGCGTCGGAGAGCAGCAGCCGGCTGGCGCCGCGCATGTCGGGGAACACGCTGACGGCCACGCTCGCCGGCACCAGGCGCTCGTGCCACGTGAAGCCGAAGGGCCCGCGCACCCGCAGGTGCAACGCCCCGAAGGAGAACTTCCCGCGGCGGGTGGGGGTGGTGGTGTAGTGCAGCTTCGCGCGGCTGTTGGCCGAGACGGTGATGGAGAGCACCGCGGGGCGGCTCTCGAATTCCTGGGGCGAGTCGTCGCGCAGGTCGAGGCGCACGGCGCGCGAGGCGGTGTTGACCAGGTGCAGCGTCACCGGGTTGGGCACGCCGACCTGCAGGCGCACGGGCAGCTCTCGCCAGATCTTGATGGGCACCCGGCGAGCGAGCGCGAAGTCGGCGGCCGCCACCAGCAGCAGGCAGACGTCGAGCAGGATGATGAGCGGACCCAGGCCCGTGATGAAGCCCGCCGCGATGGTCGGCAGCGCCAGCAGACACAGGATGAGCCAGAGCCGCCCGGAGGGGATCATGCCTACCTGGGGACCTCGACGGAGGCGACCACCTCGCGCAGCGCGTCGGCGGGCGTGGCGCCGTCGAGCTCGGCGTCGGGGGAGAGCAGCAGCCGGTGCTTGAGCACGGGCCCGGCGAGGTAGCGAATGTCGTCAGGCGTGACGAAGCTGCGGCCGCGCAGCGCCGCGAGCGCCTTGGAAGCGAGCAGCAGGTGCACCGCGGCGCGCGGGCCCGCTCCCAGGCGGATGCGCGGCGACCGGCGGGTCCCGGCGACCAACTTCCGCACGTACGAGAGCACGGGGGGCTCGATGCGCACCTCGGCCATCGCGAGGCGCGCCTGCTTCACCTCTTCCTGGGTGACGGCGGCTTGCACACCGGCGCGCTGCAGGTCGCCCGAGTCGAAGCCCTTGTTCACCAACACGAGGATGGCCTCTTCCTCCTCGTCGCTGGGGTAGCCGACGTCGATCTTGAAGAGGAAGCGATCGAGCTGCGCCTCGGGGAGCGGGTAGGTGCCCTCCGACTCCACGGGGTTCTGGGTGGCGAACACGGTGAAGAGCGGCGAGAGCTGAATGTGCTTTCCCTCGAGCGAGACGGCGCGCTCCTGCATCGCCTCGAGCAGGGCCGACTGGGTCTTCGCCGGCGCGCGGTTGATCTCGTCGGTGAGGAGAAGGTCCGTGAAGATGGGCCCGCGCACCAGCACGAACGACTGCGACTTCAGATCGAAGATGCTGGTCCCGAGGATGTCGGAGGGCATCAGATCGGGGGTGAACTGAATGCGCTTGAACTCGGCGCTCACGCTTCGCGCCAGGGCCTTGGCCATCAGGGTCTTGGCCACTCCCGGCACGCCTTCGAGCAGCACGTGGCCGCCGGCGATGAGGCCGCAGAGCATCAGCTCGAGCGCCTCGTCCTGGCCCACCACCGCTTTGCGCACCTCGGTGAGGCTGGCCTCGCGCAGGCGCGCGGCGAGCGTCACGGCGGTGGATCTCGGCGCGGAGATTTCGGGCGGCGGGGCAATCGGTCCACCAATGGGGGTCATGGTGCTTTCCTCGGGTGATGATTCAGGGTCTTTCGGGCGAGCGCGGCCAGGGCGGCGATGCGCTCCACGTCGGCCTCGGAGCTGGTGGCGGCGGCGCTGCGGGCGATCTCGAGCAGGGCGTTCGACAGATCCTTGCGGCCGCGGAGCTCGAGCGCGGCGCCGATCTCGGCGGGGCCCAGCCTTCCGCTCACCCCGGCGCGTGAAGCGAAGTCGGCGGCGAGGTGTTTCAAGATGCTGCCGGCTGCGTGTTGGTGGTGCTTGCCCTCGCGATACAGGCGGCTGGTCGCGAAGAGCGCGTCGGTGCTGCCGACCCGCAGCTCCTCTTCGGGCGCGCGGGGGCTGCCGAAGCGCTTGAGCGCCAGCGCCCAGAGCATCAGGCCCAGCAGCACCTGCCCCACGGCGAAGTGCAGGCCGTAGCGCGCCGCGAACTCGCCCATCGAGCGCTGGCCGGTGAAGCCATGGTGGAACTCGTCGAACGCCACCGGCCCCGAGCTGCCGACCGCGGAGATGAGGGAGAACCAGAACTGGGCGTTGTCGGCCACCGCGAGGGTGCGGTTCATCGCGAGCTCGGGCGCGCCGATGAGGATGACCCGGCCCTGGCCATAGGGAATGAGCGCGGCGACGGGCTTCTCGAATTTTTCGTCGATGAGCAGCGGCACCGCGCCGGGCGGCAGCTCGAGGAAGGCGCGCACCTTCGTCACCACCCGCTCGACGCCCTGCACGTAGCGGCTGGGCTGGGCGGGGACGAGCGTGCGCACGGAGAGCGAGGCGTCGGTGCGCTCGAGGGTGACGTCGAGATCTTCGAGCAGGCGGGGATCGCGGAAGCTCGAGGGCACGTAGACGAGCGTGGCGCCGTTGCGCACGTGCTCGAGCAGCTTCTCGCTCTCTTCGGTGCTGATGGGCGGCGACTTGAGGGCGTTGACTCCGCGGGACTTGAACTCGGCCTCGTCGGCCTCGTCGTCCTCGTCTTCGTCGGGGCTCACGCCGCCATCGCTGCCGTCGAAGGCGACCTTCTCGAGGCCCTTCTCGCGTGCGAAGCGCGTGCCCAGGAGCACGAGGTTCTTGCTCGAGGGGATGATCGTCAGATCCTGCTGGTGGCGGCTGACGGGCAGCCCCGCTTCCGAGAGCAGCAGGAAGAG
>VFKJ01000507.1 GCA_009885595.1 Myxococcales bacterium
AGAAGCTGGGGCTCAGTCAGACCCTGGTGGCGGCGATGATGGGCACCTCGGCCTCGGTCGTCTCGAAGCTCGAGGCGGGCGCTGACGTGAAGGTCTCGACGCTGCTGCGGTACTGCGCAGCGGTCGGAGAGTCGCTCAGCCTCGCTCCTGCGCGGAGGGCAACAGCCCGGTCCACGTGATGAACTCCAAGCAGCGTGTCGTTGCCGTCCTCTTCCTCGTGGTCGCTGCGTCGTGTGAGCCGGGCCTCTCCCAAGACGCTGGCACCGAGCTTGATTCAGGCGTCGCGGTGGACGCGGGCATGGACGCTGGCGCCGTGGCTGATGCGGGCACACAGGATGACGCCGGCGCTGAGCCCTCGTTGCGCACCCTGACCTTCGCAGAGAGCGACGCGGGCCTGCTCAACCCCGAGCGCGGCTTCTACGACACGATCAATCTCATCGGCACCAGCACCTTCGACTCGACGCGCGCCGCGGGCAGAACCCTCGCGCTGGCCGGAGTCCGGCTCGACGCCTTCCGCACCACGCCCATCGACGCACCGACGCTCGCCGCGCTCAGCGCCGGACTGGGCCGCGTGCGCACGGCTGGCATCAAGATCATCCTTCGCTTCCAGTACAACGAAGGGCCGATCGGGGCAGCCGACGCGAGCCGGGCGCAGGTGCTCGCTCACCTCACGCAGCTTCAGCCGATCCTCCAGGCCAACGAAGACGTGATCGCCGCCATGCAAGCCGGCTTCATCGGCGCCTGGGGCGAGTGGCACTCCTCGACGAATGGGCTCGACAACACCGCCGATCGCGCAGCCGTGCTGCAAGGCCTTCTCGCGGCGTTGCCGGCCTCGCGCATGGTGCAGGTGCGCACGCCGAACTTCGTCGACGACCTCTTCCCGGGTGGTGCGCTCGGCCCCACCCAGGCCTTCACCGGCACGAACGCCGCGCGCACCGGCCACCACAACGACTGCTTCCTCGCCAGCAACAGCGACTACGGCACGTACCAGTCGCCGGTGGAGACGTGGAAAGACTACGTGGCAGCAGGAGGCCGCTTCACCCCGGTGGGTGGCGAGACCTGCGCGGTGTTCGCGCCCCGCTCCGAGTGCGCCAGCGCCACCGCGGAGATGGCCCGGTTGCACTTCCGCTTCCTCAACTCCGAATACCACCTCGGGGTGCTCGACTCCTGGCGCTCGGGCGGGTGCATGAAGCAGGTGGAGGATCGCCTGGGCTATCGCTTCGTCCTGGAGCAGCTCTCTCACTCGAGCGCCGTTCGTCCGGGCGGACTGCTGCAGCTGCGCTTTACGCTGCGCAACGACGGCTACGGCGCGCCCTTCAACGCCCGTCCGCTCGAGGTGGTGCTGGAGCAGGGCGCCGGAAAGCGAACCGCCACCCTCTCGACCGTCGACGTGCGCCGCTGGGAGTCGGGCGTCCAGACCGTCGACGTGAAGCTGCGCGTTCCGGTGAACCTGCCGGAAGGCAACTACCGGCTGTCGCTGGCGATGCCCGACGCCGACCCCGTGCTGCGCACGCGCCCCGTGTACTCGGTGCAGTTCGCCAACGTCGGCACCTGGGACGCCGCCGCCGGAGTCAACGTGGTGGTGCCGCAGTTGGTGGTGAGCAGCACCGCGGGCGGCCAGGTCGACGCCGCAGCGATGCAGTTCGTCGAAGTGCCCTGACGCGGCTTACATCGAGTCCTTCACGTGCTGGTACACCAGCGGGGAGTTCTGCAGGCCATTGACTCCGTCGTGGGTCAAGCCCGTGAGTTGAATGTTCTGGGCGCCGGTGAGCTGAGCGCTGGCCACCGGGACGGTCGTGTCGCCGGTGCTGAAGATCGACACCCACTTCGTCGGGCCCGGCGTAGCTGGAGCGGTGTTCAGACCGGTGATGAACGGGCCGGACTGGCAGAGCTCCTGCCACACGCACACCGGCAGGGGGGAAAGACACGGGTTGCTCAGCCCGTGGTGCATCGTGCCCAGGGTGATGAACACCACCGCGGAAGACGTGCCTCCGAGACGCTGCAGGTAGTGACGCGAACTCAGTCCGCCCATGCTGTGGGCGACGATGGCGATGCGCGTGGCTCCGCGGCTGGCGAGGTCCTGCATCCACGTCGAGAGCTGGTTCGCGTTGGTGCCGTTACAGCCCCAGCTCGGATCGGAATAGGTGCGCGCGATCAGCCGGTCGGCGGGCCAGCCGTCGCTCTTGAAACGATCGACCATGGTGTTCCAATCGGTGAGCGAGCCATTGATCCCGTGCACGAAGACGATGCCGTCGATCCCCAGGCCAGCGTCTGCGGACATCGTCGGGCCCGCATCGACTCCGGCGTCGAAGCCCGCGTCGATTCCCGCGTCAACCCCCGCGTCGATTCCCGCGTCGGCCTGACCGGCGTCGGCCTGGCCCGCGTCTGCGACGCCAGCATCCCGTTCTTCCAGGGCAGCGCCAGCATCGGGGTCTGCGGTGAGGGGCTCACGGCCACACGCCGCAGCGAGGACGCAGAGGCTCAGCCAGGCAGGAGAAGAGAGGCGCATCGCCGCCACATAGCTCAGGCCCGGCGGGAGAGGGTACGCCACCCGGGCATCATGACCATGGCTCAGCTCCGACTGCGCAGAAGTGTCAGTCCCCTCTGGTAGTTCGGCCTCATGGGAAACAGGGCGTGGGATGAGGCGAGGCGGGCGGAAGTGGTACCTTCGCGGCGTATGACGGAGCGCGGGAAGCACCACACGATCGAAGAGTGGCTCGAGCAGCCGTCGGAGCGCCGCCTCGAGCTCATCGATGGTGAGCTCATCGAAAAGGCACTTCCCAACGTGCCCCACGCGCAGTCGCAGGGTGGCTTGCTGGTCGGCATTCGATCCCATTTCCACCGCAAGCCCGGAGGCATGGGAGCTGGTGACGGCTGGTGGATCCTTCCCGAGGTCGACATTCAGCTCGGCGAGAATGGCTATCGGCCCGATGTTGCGGGTTGGCGCCGCGCTCGCAGCCCCGAACAGCCCAGCGGCAGACCGGTGACGCTGCGCCCTGATTGGATTTGCGAGATCCTCTCGGAGAGCAATCGGCACAACGACACCATCCGCAAGCTGCGCCGGTATCACCAGGCCGGGGTGCCGCATTACTGGCTGCTCGATCCGGACACCGGGACGCTCAACGTGTTTCGTCACGAGCCGCAGGGGTACTTGAACGTGCTCATCGCCGAGCGCGGGCAGCGGGTTCGCGCGGAGCCGTTCGAGGCGCTCGAACTCCCGGTCGGCCTGCTGCTTGGGGATGACCCGGAGTAGTGCCCCGAGCGCTCCAGGGCGGAGAACGGCGCGCTCTCGAGATCCGGTGACTCGCGCTCCCCTCAACGAAGGAGAAGGGTCGGCTGGCACGTCGAGTGAAACGCGGGAGGTCATGCTGCCTCCCGATGCCATCAGCGAACTGTGCGCGC
>VFKJ01000969.1 GCA_009885595.1 Myxococcales bacterium
GGCCGGTGCTGAAGGCCGACCTCAAGACGCTGGGCGACGACTTGAGCGGCTCGTTCGCCCTGGTGCGGCGCGATCGCAAGCTGCTCAACGATCGCATCGCCGAGTTCGCGAAGAAGGAACTGGGCGACTACGGCGTGCACTTCGAGGCGGTGGACATCACCGACATCCACCCGCCCGATGAGCTGGCTGACGCGCTCAACGCGGTGATGAGCGCGCGCGCCGAGGCCGAGTCGATGCGCTTCCGCGGGCAGAGCGACTGCGCGCAGAAGGTGCTCGCCGCCGAGCAGGGCGTGGAGATCGCCCGCACCCGCGCGGCCGCGGTGGAGGCCGAGATCGTCGAGCTGGGCCGGCACCTGTCCGAGCTGGAGAAGGCGGGCGTGCTCGACGCCTACCTCTCGCGCCGGAGAGCCGAGGTGCTCTCCGAGTCGCGCACCGTGTACCTGAACGACGACGTCAAGCAGCTGGGAGAGGCCCGATGACTGGAATGGACTGGTTGATGTTGTTCCTCGGCGCGGCGGCGGGTGCGGTGTCCCTGACGCTCCTTTCGCTGGCGGCGCGCGGCTTCTACATCGGCGTGGAAGACGAGCACGTGGCGCTGGTGACCAGCTTCGGGAAGCTGGTGGCGAAGTACGAGAAGCCGGGCCTGGTGTTCCACCCCTCGAAGTGGCTGCCGTGGGTGAAGGTGGATCAGGTGTCGCGCGCCCGCGACTTCCGCGTGATTCACGATCTGCACTTGAACGACGCGCGCGGCACCACCGTGGTGGTCGATCTCTGGCTCGAGCTGCGCATCGTCGATGCCGAGAAGGCGCTCTTCGCGGTGGAAGACTGGGACAAGGCCACCCAGAACCTCGTGCTGCACGCGGCGATGACGATCCTGGGCAGCCGCGACTTCCAGGAGATCCTCGACGATCGCAGCGAGCTGGGCTCGAAGCTGCAGCGTGACGTCTCCGCGGAGACCGAGCGCTGGGGAGTGAAGGTCGACCAGGTCTTCGTCAGGCACGTGGCGTTGTTGCCCGAGGTCTCGCGGCAGGTGTTCGGCACGGTGGCGGCGCGGCTGGAGCGCGCGCGGGCGGTGCTGGTGGAACAGGGCCGGCTCGACGTCGCGCAGCTCGAGGCCGACACCTCGCACCGGGTGGCCTCGCTGGTGGCCGAGGCGAAGTCGCAGTACCCGCTGGCGGTGGGGCGGGCGCTGGAGCAGCTCAAGAGACAGCCGGCGGTGTTCGAGGCGTACAACGCGCTCTACGAGCTGGCGCAGGTGCGCGGTTCCCGCACGGTCGCCTTCCGCGGCTTCGAGGGGCGCCCCTTGCGCGCCCTCGACGTGGCCATGCTCCCCGACACCCAGCCGCAGGTCGGGCGCACAGGCTGAAAGGCTCAGGCCTTCCGGCGACGGGCTCCGCGCACTTTTGAGTTGAGATCTCGGAGGCGTGCCGGTGATCAATTGATCGCCGGCACTCTCCGCGCGGCGATGAGCATGCGTGTCTTCATCGCACGAAGGGGCCGCGCACGGAGGTGTGCGTCATGGCAACTGCAA
>VFKJ01000832.1 GCA_009885595.1 Myxococcales bacterium
GAGAGCCTGTGGCTGGCGCGCGCGGTGAAGCTGTACCCGCTGGCGGTGCGCGATGCCTGCCTGGCCTTGGGCGTGTGGCCCGAGCCCGCGCTGGAGCAGGCCGATGACTTCGCGCTGCTCAACTGGAGCACCGCGCAGGTGCTGGCCCTGGCCGCCACGCTGGAGAAGCACTCGCGCGCGCCCGAGCTGATCGCTGCCGTCACCGCCGCGCGGGTGGAGAGCGTGGGGCTGGCGCGCTTCTGCGTGGCGCACCCGCTGGCCGCGGAGCTGGTGGTGCTGGCGCCCGCCACCGCGCACTACTCGTGGACCAAGGCGATGAAGCTGCTGGGGCTGGGCAGCGCGCAGCTGCTCGAGGTGCCGACCGTGCAGGCGCGCATGGACGTGAAGGCGCTGGAGGCGATGCTCGCCGAGCGCGCGGCGAAGCGGCTGCCGGTGCTGGCGGTGGTGGGCGTCTACGGCACCACCGAGTTCGGCACGCTCGATCCGATCCACCAACTGGCGGCGCTCAACGGCAAGCCGCTGCAGTACTGGCTGCACGTCGACGCGGCGTGGGGCGGCTACATCCCCAGCTTGTTCCGGGACTCGAAGGGCGAGCTGCGCACGCGTGAGGACGTGAAGAGCGAGTTCCGCTACTTCCCCAGCGAGCGGGTGTATCGGGCGACGGCGGCGCTGGCGGAAGCCGACTCCATCACGGTGGACCCGCACAAGCTGGGCTTCGTGCCCTTCGGCGCGGGCGCGTTCCTGGCGAGGGACCGGCGGGTGTTCGACCTGGTGATGCAGGACGCTTCCTACGTGTTCGTCTCGCAGGACCGCGACGACGACGCGCGCTATCGCAAGCTGGGGCGGTATTCGCTCGAGGGGAGCAAGCCGGGCGCGGCGGCGGCGGCCTGCTACGTGAATCACCGGGTGCTCCCGCTCGACTCGCAGAACTTCGGGCGGCTGATCGCGCGCTCGGTGCACACCTGCGAGCTGGTGTTCGATCGACTGCAGATGCTGGCCAGCCAGGTCGAGGCGCAGGCGCGGCTGAGCGTGCCCTTCGAGCCAGACTGCAACCTCGTGTGTCTCTCGTTCAACCCGAAGGGCAACCGCTCGCTCGCGGTGGCCAACGCGTACGGAAGGAAGTTGTACGACGCGATGTCGGTGCGGGCGGACGTGCCGATGCAGCTGCGGCGGTTCTTCGGCTCGTGCACCACCGTCGAGCTCTCGCACCTCGGCGCCTCTGAGCTGGCGCGCATCGGGGCTGAGCTGGATCTCGACCTGGCGCACCCGGATGACACGGGGCTGTTCCTGCTGCGGCACACCTTGATGAACCCGTGGCTGCTCAGTCCGCAGAAGACCGGCGCGCCCAGTCACGTCGAGGCGTACTGCGACTATCTGGTCGAGTTGGTCACCCGCTAAGCTGCCTCCCTCTCCCCCACAGGGGAGAGGGTCGGGGAGAGGGGCGAACATGGTTCAACGTCTCCTGCTGCTGCTTCTTCTCACCGCGTGCGGTCGCACGCAGTTCGTCAGCGGCTCCGCGAACCCGGTGGCGGTGATCGACCTGCAGGAGTTCACCGTTCCCAAAGGACAATGGCTGA
>VFKJ01001071.1 GCA_009885595.1 Myxococcales bacterium
AGACCGTTGTAGCTGCGCTCGGTGCCGTAGGGAGGGTCGTTGAGGATGAATAACGTCTTGGCCATGTGCAGGTCTTCTTCACTCGCGGGCGAGGGGCTTCCGGCTTCCTCCCGCCGCGTGGGAGTTCAGCCGTCACACACTCAGGCGCGCTCGACCCGCGTCTCCAGGGGGACCGCCCCGCGGGCGACGCGCCACCCGCGCGCGCGCCAGTCGGCGACGCCCGTCTCGAGGCGGTGCGCCTTGAAGCCCTTCGCGCGAAGGAGTTGGACTGCGTCGAGGGACATGACGCAATACGGACCCCGGCAATAGGCGACGACTTCACGCCCCTTGGGGACCTCCTTCAGTCGGGCCTTGAGCTCCGCCACGGGCACGGAGAGGGCGCCGGGGATGTGGCCGGCCCGGTATTCGTCCCCCGGGCGAACATCGAGCACGGTGACCTCGCCGTTCTTCACCCGCCGCAGCAGCTCTTCGCTCGCCACCGGCTCCATCGCCCCGCGCTCCGAGAAGTAGGCCCGGGTGACCTGCTCCACTTCCGCCAGGCGGGACTCGGCCAGGCCCCGCAGCGTGAGGAAGAAGTCGCACACCTGCTCGTCAGCCAGCCGGTACTCCACGAACTGCCCCCGCTTCTCCGCCTCGACCAACCGCGCCGACCGAAGCACCTGCAGATGCTGCGAGGCGTTCGCCACCGTCACCGAGGTTTCCCGGGCCAGCACCTCGACGGTGCGCGGCCCCTGGCAGAGCAGGTCGAGCAACTCGAGCCGCTTCGGCGCCGAGGTGGCTTTGCCGATGCGAGCGAGTTGCTCGTAGACGGTGTCCTTGAAGAGGCGATGAGCGGAGGCCACGGCGCCATCTATTCAAGTATTCGCGCGAATATGCAACTAAGAAATCACGGACGCCGGCGCCGCGTCCGCGCTCCTCTGACGGGGGCCGTTTTCCGAAGGCGCGCGCCCTCGGATGGGGCATCATTCGGCCCCATGGCACAACTCGGACCGTTCTTCGCAATCGGCGGCGTCATCGCCCTCATCGCAGGCATCGCGTACCTGGCGTGGCTGATGGAGAAGAAGCGCACCGAGGCGATGTCGGCCTGGGCGCAGTCGCACGGCTACGTCTTCGACGGCCCCGCGCAGCCGCTGATCGACGAGCTCTCCGGCTTCAAGCTCTTCAACCAGGGCCGCGCGCGCACCGCGAAGAACCTGATGCGCGGCGCGAAGGAACCGGGCGCCGTGCGCATCTGCGACTACCAATTCACCACCGGCAGCGGGAAGCACCGCCAGGTGCACCAGCAGACCATCTGCGTGCTCAAGACCCCGGGCCGCCAGGCGCCGCACTTCTTCCTGCGCCGCCAGCGCGCCCTCTTCGACGCCCTGGGCAAGGTGTTCGGCGGCCAGGACATCAACTTCGAAGACGATCCCGCCTTCTCCAAGGCCTACGTGCTGCAGACCAGCGGCGACGAGCAGCAGCTGCGCGGCTTCATGTCGCCGGGCCTGCGGGACGCGCTCACCAAGCTCTCCGACAGGAACCTCTTGATGGAAGTCTCCGGCGACACCCTGGTGCTGCACACCGGCCGGCGCCTCAAACCCGACCAGCTCGAAGGCCTGGTGGCCGACGCGGTGAACATTCGCCGACAGTGGAGCTGAGCGCCGACACTTGAGGCACGTCATCTTCAGGCTCGAGCGCGATCGCTACGCGCTGCCGCTCGACGCCGTCCGCGAAGTGGTGAACGCGCCCTTGAGCTACACCCGCGTTCCCCACGCCCGCGCCGCGGTGAAGGGCGTGATGACCCTGCGCGGGCGGGTGGTCCCGGTGGTCGACCTCGCCCTCCTGCTGGCAGCCGTCACCGTCTCGGAACGCCCCCCGCCCAGCCCCAAGGTGGTGCTGCTGGAACTGGCCCGCCGCGAGCTGGGGCTGCTGGTGACGGAAGTGGAGGGCATCGAGAGCATCGAGAAGGTAGGTCCCCAGAATCGGTCCCGGCTGGTGAGGGGGCTGGCGAGGGTGGGTCCGGTCAGCGTCACCGTGCTGGATGTCGAAGGGCTCGACGCGGCGGTAGCCGCGTCATTCGCGAATGGATAGGGTCTCGGGTCAGGTGACATCCATGTCCAAGCGGGTGCTGGTCGTCGACGACAGCGTCTTCATGCGCGACATCATCAAGGACATCTTCGCTGCCGGCGGGTTCTCCGTCGTGGGCGAGGCTGGCAATGGCGTTGAAGCGGTGGAGAAGTACAAAGAGCTCAAGCCTGATCTCGTCACCATGGACCTGGTGATGCCGTACCGGAATGGCATCGACGCCACCCGGGAGATCCTCCGCGGCGATGCGCGCGCGCTGGTGGTGATGTGCAGCGCGCTCGGCCAGGAGACGATGGTGATGGAAGCCATCGAAGCCGGCGCGGTGGACTTCATCGTCAAGCCGCCGCGCGCCGAAGACGTGCTGGCGGTGGTGAAGAAGGTGCTCGGCGAGAGCTGAGCCGCAGAAAAGACCAAGGCTGCCAAAGCGCAGTAGTGTGAGGCAGCCGTGGCCGCTCAATGGGACACCAGCCGGTACCTGGGCCTCTTCGTCTCTGAGGCCACCGAGCACCTCGACGCGCTCGGCAAGGAGCTCGTGCGCCTCGAGGGCGGCGTCACCCCAGAGGCGATCGACTCGCTCTTCCGGCACTCGCACTCGGTCAAGGGCATGGCCGGGTCGATGGGCTACGAGGCCACCACCGCGCTCGCCCACTCGCTGGAAGACCTGCTCGATCGCGTGCGCACCGACCCCGCGCGGCTCGATCGCGCCGTCGCCGACGTGGTGCTGCAGGCCGTCGACGCCCTGGGTGGGCACGTCAAGGCGGCCAACGCGGGGAAGCCCTTCCCCGACTCGGCGGCGCTGATCGCGCAGCTCAAGGAGCTCACCCACTCCATCCGCCCCGGCACCGAGCCGCAGCCGTCTGCTTCGACGCCCGCCAACGCCCCCCTGGTGGAGTCCGAGGGGCCCAGGGAGCCCGAGCTCCCGCCCCGCTGGCTGGTCACCTTGAGGGTGGCCAGCACCTCGGCGCAGCCCGGCGTGCGCGGCTTCCTGGCGTACAAGCGGCTCTCGTCCTTAGGGAACCTCTTCCGCTGCACGCCCGGCATCGACGAGGTGAAGGCGGGCAAGCTGCCCAACGGCACCTTCACCGTCGAGCTCGAGAGCTCGGAGCCCGAGGCGGTGGTCTCGAAGACCGTCAGCCAGGTCGCCGACGTCGCGCTGGTCAGCCTGAGCCGGGTGGCGAGCGCGCCGCCGGTGCCCAGCGCCGAAGAGCCGAAGCCCGCCGAGCCCGAGCCGCGGGTGGTGGGGCAGGAGCCGCCGCGCACCGTGCGCGTGCGCACCGAGCTGCTCGACGAGTTCCTCGACCTGGCGGGCGAGCTGATGCTGGCGACCGCCGGGGTGCGCGAGGTGGGCCGCACGCTCGAGGAGACGGATCGCGGGCGCCTCAACGAGACCGTCGATCGCCTGCACGGGCTGGTGCGGGGGCTGCACGACAAGGTGATGAAGGCGCGGATGACGCCGGTCTCGGTCATCACCGACCGGCTGCCGCGCGCCGCCCGCGACATCGCGCGCCGCCGCGGCCGGGAGATCGAGCTGGTGCTCTCCGGCAGCGAGGTCGAGCTCGATCGCGCCATCGTCGACGAGCTGGCAGACCCGGTGCTGCACCTGCTGCGCAACGCGATCGATCACGGGGTGGAGCCGCCCGAGGAGCGCCGGATGCGCGGCAAGCCGCCGCGGGGCACGGTGAAGCTCTCGGTCAAGCGCGCCTCCGACCGCGTGCTGCTCGAGGTGGAAGACGACGGCCGCGGCATGGACGTGGAGCGGCTCAAGGCGCTCGCGGTGGAGCGCGGCCTGCTCACCGCCGAAGCCGCGCGCGAGCTGCCGGAACGCGAGGCGCTGCTCTTGTCCACCGCGCCCGGGTTGACCACCGCGACCTCGGTGACCGACATCTCCGGCCGCGGCGTGGGCATGGACGCGGTGAAGCGCGCCGTGGAAGCGGTGGGCGGCACCCTGGAGATCACCAGCCGCCGCGGGCTGGGCACCACCTTCCGCCTCTCGCTCCCGCTGACGGTGGCGATGGTGAACCTGCTGCTGGTGGGGCTGGGCGACGACGTCTACGGGCTGCCCATCGCCAAGGTGGCGGGCGTGGTGGAGACGACGCGCGCCAGCCTGGCGCACAGCCGCGACGTCCCGGTGCTGCAGTTCGGCTCGGCGGTGGTGCCGGCGCGCGAGCTCTCGCAGGTGCTCGAGGTGCCGGGGCGGCCGCACGACGTCGACGCGGTGTCCCCGTTCGTGGTGGTGGACACCGACGATGGCCGGGTGGCGCTGGCCGTGGACGCGCTGCTGGGGCAGGAAGAGGTGGTGCTCAAGGCGCTGCGCCGGCCCCTCGATCAAGTCCCCGGGCTCGCCGGCGTGACGGTGCTGGGCAGCGGGCGGGCCGTCTTCATCCTCGACGTGGCGCGGCTGGAGCGCCCGGTGCGCGCGGCCGCGGCGGGTGAGACATGAGCGTGCTCCTCACCGCCAGGCAGCAAGACGCCCTGCGCGAGGTGGCCAACATGGGCAGCGCCAAGGCGGCCTCGATGCTGGCGCGCCTGGTGGGCGACGTCGGCGTGCTGGTCGACGTGCCGGTGGTGCTCTCGGCCAATCGCTATCAGCTGGGCTGGTTGCTGGGCGGCCGCGACGTGAAGGTGCACGCGGCCACCTTCGGCATCGAGGGAGAGCTGCCCGGCCAGCTGTGGTGGGTGCTCAAGGATGAGGACGCCAAGCGGCTCGGGCAGCGCTTGCTGGCGCGCCCCGGCGTGTCGGGCCCGCTGTCTTCTTCAGCCAGCGCCGCGCTCTCGGAGGCGGCGAACATCGTGGCCTCGGCGTGCGTGTCGGCGATGGGCACGCTCACCCACGCGAACCTGCTGCCCACCACGCCAGAGGTGCGCGAGAGCACCGTCAGCCAGCTGGTCGGCCCCTCGGAGAACGCCGCGCCGCAGACGGTGCTGGCGGCAAATTTTACGTCGACCAACGCGCCCTCGTTCTGCGGGTGGTTGGTGGTGATGCTCGACGCCGAAACCACCGCGAGCGCGCTGGTCCGCCTGGGCCTCTGACTCCTGTCTCCCTCTCCCCCGCGGCGGGGGAGAGGGTCGGGGTGAGGGGCAGAACGATCTCCAGAATTGGCAAACGACCGCCGTCTGCATTTCGGCTAGAGGCCCCGAGGGAACAACACGGCCGGGTGTGCTGGCCTCTGGGAGGACCGCATGAAGAACAATTGGAAGAACCTGTTGGTGCTGAGCGCGTTCGTGACGGCGCCGTTTGTGCTGACCGCCTGCGCCCCGGAGTGCGTGGACTTCAACGACTGCGCTGAGAAGGCGAAGAAGGACAACAAGCAGTACTCGTGTGAAGCCGGCGTCTGCAAGGCGGGCTCGCCCTTCCCCACCGGCGGCGGTAGCGGCGGCGGCGGCGGCGCGACGGGCGGCGGCACTGCGACGGGCGGCGGCACCGCG
>VFKJ01000749.1 GCA_009885595.1 Myxococcales bacterium
GAAGGCCGACCCCTCGATGATCGACGTGCCGCTGCTGGGCCGCGTCGCCGCCGGGGCGCCGATCCTCGCGCAGGAGAACGTCGAAGACACCGTGCGCATCGACAGCTTCCTGCTCGGGGGCAACGGCAAAGAGGTGTTCGCCCTGCGGGTGAAGGGCAACTCGATGATCGAAGACGGCATTCACGATGGTGACTTCATCTTCGTGAAGAAGGCGCCGAGCGCGGCGGTGGGCGAGATCGTGGTCGCGCTGATCGAAGACGAGGCCACGGTGAAGCGCTACTTCCCCGAGGGCGATCGCATTCGTTTTCAGCCGGCGAACAAGGACATGGAGCCGATCTACGTGGCCAAGTCCGACTTCCGGCAGACGATGATCCTCGGCCGGGTGGTGGGCGTGTACCGCAAGATGATGTAACGAATCTGTCTCCCTCTCCCCCGCGGGGGAGAGGGTTGGGGTGAGGGGAAGTCAAAGAACTTCAGCGCTTGAGGAAGATGTCCCTCAGGTCGAGCACGAGGCCCTCCACGGCTGACGAGCCCACGGCCGAGAGGTCGCTCAGGCGCTTCACGCTGCGGTAGCCGGCGCGCGCGGGCGAACGATGAACGACGAGGACCTTCTTCTTCACATCGATCACCCAGTACTCGGGCACTGCCGCGCGCGCATAGACGGCGCTCTTCCTCTTGAGGTCGAAGGCGAGACTCGAGTCGGCGATCTCGATGACCAGGAGGGCGTCAGTCGGGGTCTCCGCCTGCTTCCGGCGCTTCGCGGGGAGGATGGTGAAGTCGGGCTGCGGCTGGCTGTCGTCTTCGGCTGCCAGTGGCAGTTGGCACCGCAATGAGAACGCCTCGGGCAGTGAGCGCACGAGGAGCCGGTTGAGATGCTCGATCGGCAGCGCGTGATCCTCGCCCATCGGTGCCATGACGTAGATGTCCCCCTCGATCAGTTCGACGCGGTCATCACCGAATAGCCCCAACCGGTCCATCTCCATGAAGAGGGCGCGCGTGTAGCGCATTGGCGTCGGCGCGCTTGGTGACGGGTGAGTCACCTGCGCTCGGTGAAGGCCATCCATGGCTCCATGGTCGCACGAGGCCCTGCCCGCTGCCACTCACAGCCGTCCGATGAGTCAGGCCCCCAGCGAAGCCAGCTCGCTGCTCGCGGCTTCCCACCGGGCCATCGCCGCTTCCAGCTCAGCCGCCGCCTTTTGGTGCGCATCGAGCACCGGTCGCGACTTCGCGTAATCCGACATGAACGCGGGATCCACCAGCTGCCCTTCCCGCTCCTTCTGCGCCGCTTCCAGCTCGGCGATCCGCCCCTCGAGCTTGGCGATCTCCTTCTTCAGCGGACCCGCACGTTGACTGCGCGCCTGCCGCGCCTCCGCCTCCACCCGCTTGCGATCCTTCTCGGTGGGCTGGCCCTTCACCTCGCCCTTCACCTCGGCCTCTTCGCCGCGCGCGCGAGCCGCCGCCTCGCCGTCGAGGTGCACGAGGTAGTCGGCGAGGTTGCCCGGGTACGGCACCACCTTCTTGTCGCGCACGTCCCACACGTGCGTCGCCAGCGCGTCGAGGAAGCTGCGGTTGTGCGACACGAACATCAGCGTGCCGGTGTAGTCCTCGAGCGCCTCGATCAGCGCCTCTGAGCTGTCGAGATCGAGGTGGTTGGTCGGCTCGTCCATCACCAGCAGGTTGGCCGGCTTGAGCAAGAGCTTCGCCAGCGCCACCCGCGCGCGCTCGCCACCCGAGAGCACGCCTATCTTCTTCTCCACGTCGTCGCCGGAGAACAGGAACGAGCCCAGCACGCTGCGCACGAAGCCCTGCGGCTTGTCGGGCACCAGCTCCATCATCTCCTCGAGGATGGTGTGGTGCTTGTCGAGGGTGTCTGCGTGGTGCTGCGCGTAGTACCCCAGCACCACGTTGTGCCCGAGCTGCACGGTGCCGGCGTCGGCCTCGAGCTCCCCCGCGAGGATCTTGAGCAGCGTGGTCTTCCCTGCCCCGTTCAAGCCGACGATCGCGATGCGCTGCCCCCGGAGCACCTGGGCGTCGAGCCCGTCGTAGATGACGTTGTCCCCGAACGCCTTGCGAATGCCGGAGAACTTCACCACCTCGCGCCCGCTCTGGGCCACCACCGGGAAGGCGAACGAAACGACCGCGCGATCTTCGTGCAGCTGCACGCTCTCGAGCTTCGCCAGCTGCTTCATCTTCGACTGCGCCTGGCTGGCCTTGCTGGCCTTCGCGCGGAAGCGGTTGATGAAGGTCTCCAGCTCCTTGCGGCGATTGGCGACCTTGTCGGCCTGCACCAGCAACCGCTCGTATTCCTCGGCGCGCTGGCGGCGGTAGTCCTCGTAGTTGCCGGCCCAGGTGCGCACGCCCTCGGTCTCCAGCGAGGTCACCTTGTTGATCTGCCGGTTCAGGAACGCGCGGTCATGGCTGATCAACACCATCGCCTTGCGCGAGCGCTTCAGGAAGGCGTCGAACCAGGCCAGCGTCGGCAGGTCGAGGTGGTTGGTCGGCTCGTCGAGCAGCAGCAGATCGGGATCCTGCAGCAGCAACCCCGCCAGGGCCGCGCGCATGCGCCACCCCCCCGAGAACTCGGTGGTCGCGCGCCCGAAGTCCGAGACCTTGAACCCCAGCCCCAGCAGGATCTGCTCCGCGCGGTGCTTGCCGAAGTGTTCGTCGAAGTGATCGCGCTCTTCGTGCAGCTCGGCCAGCTCGGCGGCGAGCTCCATCTGTTCGTCGACGTTGGTGGTCGCGTTCAACTGCTGCTCAACGGCGATCAGGCGCTCGTCGAGCCCGTCGCGCCCCGGCACCGTCGACATCACCGCGTCGACCAGCGAACCCTCGGGCAGCGCCTGCAGATCCTGTGGCAGGTAACCGACCCGCGACTTCCGGCGGAAGGTGAGCGTGCCGTTGTCAGGTGTCACCTGCCCCACCAGGATCTTCAGCAGCGTCGACTTGCCGGTGCCATTGGCCCCCACCAGCCCAATGCGATCGGTGGGGCCGATGGTGAACGAGCTTTCGTCGAAGAGAGTCTTCGACCCGTACGACAGCTCCAGGCCCTGGACGATGACGAGACTCACGGCGCGGCGGCGAATACCACGCACGGCGGAGACGATCCGCGTAAACTCGCGGGCCGCCCATGGCGAAGGAACCCTTCGAAGCCGTCAACGCCAACGAGCTGATCGGCAAGGTCCTCGACGGCCGGTACAAGGTCGAGTCGGTGCTCGGTCAGGGCGGCATGGGCATGGTCTTCAAGGGCCTGCAGACCAGCGTGCAGCGCCCGGTCGCGCTCAAGACCCTGCACCCTCAGCTGGCCATGGCCCCCACCTTCTTCGAGCGCTTCAAGCGCGAGGCGGAGATGGCCAGCCGCCTGCACCACCCCAACATCATCACCATCTACGACTTCGGGAAGACCGCCGAAGGCCTCTGCTACTACGTGATGGAGATGCTGGAGGGCGAGTCGCTGCGCGAGCGGATCAAGCGCGACGGCCCCTTCACCCTGCGCCAGGCGGCCGCGATCATCGAGCAGTCGGCCGCGGGCGTCGCGCACGCGCATCACTCCAACGTCATTCACCGCGACCTCAAGCCGCACAACATCATGCTCACCTCGGTCGACGGCAACGAGTACGTCAAGGTGCTCGACTTCGGCCTGGTCAAGGCGCTCGAGCAGGAGGAGGAAGAGCAGCTCACCTCCACCGGCCAGGTGCTCGGCACCCCGCAGTACATGCCGCCCGAGCAGGCGGGCGGGGAGGTCGTCGATCAGCGCTCCGATCTCTTCTCGCTGACCGGCGTCTTCTATTATTGCCTCACCGGCCACTCGCCCTACGGCGCCAACTCGGTGCGCAAGGCGCTCACCCTCGCGCTGGCCGCCAACGTGCCGCCGATCGAGACCTACCGGAAGGGTTCGCCCGTCCCGAAGGCGGTCGACGAGTTCATGGTGAAGGGCCTCAAGCCCGAGAAGGAAGATCGCTTCCAGACCGCGGAAGACTTCGTGCAGTCGTTGCACGCCGCGCTCTCGGGCACGCCTGACTCGGTGCTCGACGCGGTGCCGCTCTTCACGCCCGACGCCGGGACCAAGGACAGCGGCAGCGGCTCGTCCTCGTCCTCGCGCAAGTCGGGCGCCAGCCGCGCCAAGGTGCCCTCGAAGGCGATCTCCTCCGTCTCCAAGCCGCTGCCCAGACCCAGCTCGAAGGTCGAAGTCGCGCCGGTGCAGGTGGCGCCCGAAGAGAAGCCGGTGAGCCAGGGCGTGCCGCTGGGCGTGTTGGTGGCGATCGCCGCGGGGCTGGTGGTGCTGATCGGCGGCGCGGTCGCGTGGAAGTTCGCCGCCGGCCGAAGCGAGCCCGAGGCCCCGAAGCTCGTGGAAGCCCAGCCCCCCCGCCCCGAGCCTGACCGGGTCGAAGCGGTCCCGGTGAAGGTGACGCTCAAGACCACCCCGGACGGCGCCGAGGTGCTCGAGGGCGGCGTGATGATCGGCAACACCCCGCTCACCGTGGAGTGGGCCCGCGGCGCGACCCGCGAGCTCACCTTCAAGCTCGCCGGTTACAAGGAGCTGGTGAAGGCGCTGCGCTCCGAGGCTGATCAGTCCTTCGACTTCCAGCTGGAGACCGCCTCGTCACCAAAGCCGCCCCCTGGCAAGAAGCCTCCTGTCAAAAAGGGACCTGACATCGGCGCCTTTGACTGAACGAGCAGGTGGGTCAAGGTAGACTCCTGGGCCGAATCGGTCTCTTTCTTCTTTGAAATCAGTGGGTTGAACGTCGGAATAACGTGGGCTCTATACGGCCGACGGCCGTCGGTTATGGTGCCCGCGAGCGTTCAACGACCATGACCACCGCCCTCGCCAGCCCCGTCGCCTTCCGAGAGAAGGCCCCCGAGCCTCTCTTCGGAGAAGGGCTCCCGCCGGCCAGCGCCCTGCTGCTGCAGGCGAAGATCAAAGACCTCAAGCTGCATCTCGCGGGCACCCGCCTCGAGAAGTTCATTCACCAGCTCAACGAGGAACTCGAGGCGCAGGGCATCTCACACCGGCCCGAGTGCTACCTCTCTGATCAATGGGGTTGTCCGTCGGGGGTTCCGGTCATCGGCATCCCCTTCTATCTGGCTGATCAGAACCTGCTGCAGATCGAAGACGCGCTGGGCGCGGGCGCCGAGAGTGAACGCGACATCATGATGTACCTGCGCCACGAGGCCGGGCACGCGTTCAACTACGCCTACAAGCTCTACGAGACCGAGGACTGGAAGAAGCTCTTCGGAGACTTCGCCAAGCCCTACCTCGACACCTACAAGCCGCACCCCTTCAGCCGGAAGTACGTGGCGCACCTGTCGGGCTGGTACGCGCAGAAGCACCCCGACGAAGACTTCGCCGAGACCTTCGCCGTGCTGCTCACGCCAGGCAGCAACTGGCAGGAGCGCTACAAGGGGTGGGGCGCGCTCAAGAAGCTGCAGTACGTGCAGGAAGTGATCACCCGCGTCGGCCGCGCCATTCCGCCCGTCACCCTCGACGAGCGCGACATGGACGTGGCGCAGATGGAAGAGACGGTGCTCGATCACTACCGGCAGCGCGCGCTCGAGGAGAAGATCGACCTCTCCATCGGTGATCAGCTCGATCAGGATCTCGCCGCGCTCTTCGAGCCCGAGACCGTGGGAGCGACCGGCGCCGACACCCTGCTGCGCGCCGAGCGCCAGGCGCTCATTCACGCCGTCACCCAGTACTCCGGGGTCTCGCGCGGCGTGGTGAAGTCGGTGCTCGATCACCTGCTCGACCGCGTCACCGAGCTCAAGGTCACCGTGCATCGCGACAAGGCGCGCGACTACACGACCAAACTCACCGTGCTGCTCACCACGCTCGCGATGAACTACCTGTACACGGACAAGTTCTTCGACGCCGACTGATCGATTCGGGATTACAGTGCGCGGCGAATGGCAGCCGCCACTGTTCCTCCGCTGAAGATCGCCGTCCTGCATTACCAACCGTCGGGTGATCCGATGGATCCCGTGGTGCAAGACGTCAGCGATGCGCTCACGTCGCTTGGCCACACCATCACCCTGATCGCCGTGCATGACCGGGTGTTCGACCTGCTCAAGGCGATCGAGAAGCAGAAGCCCGACCTGGTCTTCAACGTCTGCGAGACCTTCGCCGACGACTACCGGCTCGAGGTGAACGTGGCCGCCGTGCTCGAGCTGGCGCGGGTGCAGTTCACCGGCTCCGGCACCGCGGGCCTGCTGCTGGCGCAGGACAAGATCCTCACCAAGCAGCTGCTCGAGTACCACGAGGTCAACACGCCCAACTTCCTCACCTTCGATGGCGAGGCGTTCGAGGCCTTCGGGCGCATGAACTTCCCCCTGATCGTCAAGCCGGCGCGCAGCGACGCGTCGATCGGCATCGGCCAGCACTCCGTGGTGAAGGACTGGGACGAGCTCACCAAGCGGGTGCGTGAGATCAGAAAGACGCTCAACGACGAGGCGCTCGCCGAGGAGTTCATCGACGGCCGCGAGGTCTACGTGGGGGTGATCGGCACGCCCACCCGCCCGGAGATCCTCCCCATCGTCGAACTGCACTGGGGCGCGTGGGACCCCGCGATCCCCAAGGTGAGCGACCGCGAGGTGAAGTTCGGCGACACCGGCGAAGATCACCCTCACCTGGTGATCGCGCAGGACATCTCCCCCGAGCTCAAGGCCCGCATCGAGCGCAGCGCCCTGCTCGCCTACCGCGCCCTCAAGATCCGCGACTACGCGCGCGTCGACTTCCGCATCTCGAGCAAGACCGGCGAGCCCTTCGTGCTCGAGGTCAACCCGAACCCCTACCTCGAGAAGGACAGCGAGCTGGCGATGGCCGCCGAGCACCGCGGCTTGAACTACGCGCAGCTGATCGAGCAGATCATCGAGTCGGCCGCCAACCGCTACAGCCTCAAGGTCAAGGCCGAGAAGACCACCACCGGTGAGACGCCCCAGCTCGAAGTCCCCAAAGAGCAGCCCCTCGACGCCGCTCGGGACAGGCGCGCCAACAGCTGATGGAGCGGAGCCGGTCCAGCGGAACGTCGGGCGAGCGGATCTGGAGCGCAGCGGAGGATCCGCCGAGGCGAAGCGACCAGCAGATGCAGCCTGTAGCACCCTGTTCGAAAACGGATTCTTGGGTGATTTGCTTGATCCCCACGCGCTCCGGCTCTCACAATCGGGGTCGCCGCCCCGCCGCTGACAAGGAGCTCCCATGAAGAGCCGCATCTTCCGCACCCTCGCCATCTCGATGGCCACCGTCCTGTTCTCCACTGGCTGCATGATGTCGCGCCTGGTCGACCGGGCCTTCCTCGGGATCACGGTGCGACGCCCGACGTACATCGATCGCAAGACGACGGGCGTGTTCCTGCTGCCCTTCACCTTCGTGATCGACGTCGCCACCTTCCCCATCCAGGCGTTGCTGGTGGTGATCCTCGGGGACAACTTCCCCTGGAACGAGCCGACCGACGCGCTGGGGAACTCGATGGCGATGCTCGACACGCCGCAGTTCAAGCAACTGGGTGAGACCGAGCAGAAGATTGCGATCGCCGAGCTCAAGCTGCTGATCGAGGAGAAGAAGCTGACCCCCAACACCGCGCTCGCGCTCGGTGCAGATGGTCACTGGACCCTCGTCGAGCTCAGCGCCGACACCCGCAACCAGCTGATCGCGCGCGCGCAGCAGCCCGAGGCGCCTCAAGCGCTGATCTGCGTTCGCTAAATCAGAGCGCGGTGTCGAGGAAGGCGAAGGTGTCCTTCCAGCAGCGCAGGGCCTGGGGCGTGACCACGAAGGCGTGAAATGCATGGGGCCCGCGGGGATACTCGCGGGCTTCACTGTTTGTGGACCCCAGGCGATGCAGCGCCTTCACCATGCGCTGGGTGTCACCCATCAGCAGATCCCACGTGCCGCAGGGGAGGAAGAACGGGGGCAGCGGTCGATCGACCTGGGTGAGCCCCTCGAGGGCCACCACCGGGTCTGCCAGCTCGAGCGTGCGCCGATCACGCAGCCGCACCCCGTGCAGGTACGCGTCGGTCACCTCTTCGATGCGATCGCGGAAGAAGACGGCGTGCTGCGAGAAGCGCTCGGGGTTGCTCACCTCGTAGAGCCCGCAGGCGGCCACCACGGCCCTGGGGGTGACGCCGGTGGCGAAGGCGTCCTTCGCGTAGGGCTCGTCGCGGCGCTGGTGCGTCATCAGGGTGAGCGAGGCGGCCAGGTTGGCGCCGGCGGACTCCCCTGCCACCACCACGCGCGAGAGATCGCCGCCCAGGCGCTCCGCGTTGGCCACCAGCCATTGCCAGGCGGCGCTGATGTCCTCCACCGCCCCCGGGAACGGGTGCGCGGGGGCGAGGTGGTAGTTCACGTTGATCACCAGGTAGCCGCGGCGCGCGTAGACCAGGCCGAAGACCCAGTGCGTGTCCTTCGACATGAAGCGGAAGCCGCCGCCGTGCACGTAGAGGACGATCGGCAGCGGCCCGGTGGCGTTGGTGGGCCGGTAGACGTCGAGCCGGTGCGCGTCCCTGCCGGTGTGGCGGTAGGCGATGTTCTTCTCGACCGCCACCTTGTGGAACCGGGGTGAGGCGACCGGAAGCAGCCCGGCGCCCCGCGCGGCCCCGAGGAAGAAGCCGTCGGTGACCGCGGCCCCCAGGCGGCGGCGCATGCGCGCAGTCAGCCCGAGGCTGGGGCGATTGATGTGCAGCGACTCCAGAGTGCTCATGTGCCCAGCGCTTTTGAGACGGCGTCCACCACGTCATCCTCGGTGGGGAACCGGCCCAGCTCCTTCTTCGAGACGACCCGACCATCGACTGCGACTTCGAAGATCCCACCAGAGCCTTTGAGCAGCTCCGCTTCCACTTCCAGCTCTTCCTTCAGCGCGTCTGCCGCACGGGCAGCTCTGCTCAGGTACCCTCAGGCCGTGCAGTAGGTGATGGTGATCTTCGCCATTCGTTGCTCCTTTTCTCTGGTCACTGCGCCTAGGCCGGTCTTCCGCTTCGCTTCAGCCCGTCTGGCCTGGCGTACCGCCAGGGCGGCTCCGTTCCTTCACTCAGTGTGGATCAATTCGTAACCGAGCTTGGTGACGAGCGCCAAGACCACCACGAGCACCACCCGACGCACCAGCGTGTCACCGCCCTTGACCGCGAGGTGGGCGCCGATGGTGCCGCCGATGAACTGCCCCGCCGCCATCGGGATCGACACCTTCCAGATCACCAGCCCCTTCCACGCGAGGAAGGCCATGGCCGCGAGGTTGGAGGCGAAGTTCACCACCTTGGCGTTGGCCGAGGCCTCCTGCAGCGAGAGGTGCAGCAGCACCACGAAGCCGATGATGAGGAAGGTGCCAGTGCCCGGGCCGAAGAAGCCGTCGTAGGCGCCGATGACGAGCGCGAGGATCGCGGCCTTGAGCCCCGCGCGCTTCGAGGGCACGCCTTCCTGCACGGCCGGTGGGCGAACGAAGGCCACGATGAAGCCGGCGACCACCAGGAGGATCAACACCAGCGGCTTGAGGATCTGCGGATCGAGCGCGGTGAGCAGGAGCACGCCCGCGCAGGACCCCAGCACCCCCAGGGGGAAGAGCACCCGCGCGCGCTTCGAGTCGATCAGGCGCGCGCGCCAGAAGCGAAGCAACGCCGCCCCGCTGCCGAAGACCGCGGAGCCCTTGTTCGTCCCGAAGACCATCGGGGTGGGCATGCCGGTGGCGAGCAGCGCGGGCACGGTGAGGAGTCCGCCTCCCCCGGCGATGGCGTCGACGAGGCCCGCGAGCAGGGCCACGAAGAAGAGGCCGACGATGATTGCGGGGGAGAACTCCAAAGGAATCACTGTCGGGGAGAGGGTTCCCCCTTAGAACGAAAGCACGAGCGCGTCGCCGTCCTGGCGGCTGCGCTTCGGAGCGCCGTCGAGATCGATGACGATGCGGGTGCCCGAGCCGGGCTTCCCCAGGCGCACGGCGGTCGCGTACGGGGGCGCGGCGGCGACCTGGTGACTCCTGGACGGCGCAGCGCCGCTCAAGTCGAAGACGGCGCGCGCCGGGCCGGTGAGGATGAAGGCCCTGGTGACGGTGGCACCGGTCGAGAGCTCTGGAGCGAGCCGGAGCTCGTTGCCGGTCAGGGTCCACTTGAGGCTGGCGGCGGCGCCGGAGGGGAGCGGGACGGTGCCCTGCTGGCCGGGCCGCTTCGCAGCTGCAGGCTTCGCGACGGCGACCGGCTCGGGCTTCGCGACGGCGACGACGGGTGCAGGCTTCACGGCGACGACGGGTTCCGGCTTCGCCTCGACGACGGGTTCCGGCTTCGCCTCGGTGACGGGTTCTGGTTTCGCCTCGGCGACGGGTTCCGGCTTCGCCTCGGCAACTGGGTCGCTGGGAACGACAGCGACCGCCTCGGGACTGATGACCGCGACGGGTTCTGGTTCGGCAACCGCGATCGGTTCGGGGGCCGGCTCTGCGGCGGCAACGACAGCGTCAGCCCTCTCCCCA